>NZ_JBEGDB010000080.1:0-29649 GCF_043638955.1 Bradyrhizobium sp. 31Argb
ACAAAGCTCGCGCCAAACTCGGCCGCGCCTATCCAGCCACCCCCAAAGAGTCAAAATCACTGTGATAGACCACTAGGTGGCGCGCGGTATGTCGCCTACATTCTGATCCCGTCGGCCCTGCCGTCGATCATTTCCGGGTTGAAGATCGGCTGGGCGTTTGCTTGGCGCACGCTGATCGCCGCCGAACTGGTGTTCGGCGTCAGCTCCAGCCGCGGCGGCCGCGGCTGGTTCATCTTCCGCAACCGGAACGAACTGCTGACCGACAAGGTGTTTGCCGGCCTCGTCAGCGTGATCCTGATCGGCCTCGTGGTCGAGTTCGGCCTGTTCCGCGTGCTCGAGGCCGCCACCGTGCGGCGCTGGGGCATGCAGCGCTGATCCGGTCGGCCTTGAAGGCGGCCTAGTCCGTTCGGGAAGAAGCAGGCGCGGAGCTCCTGCTTCCCTTTCAACACGAGAGCCCTCACGATGGTGTATAAATCCTAGTCGAGCAGATCGGGCTCCGCGGCGACGATCCAATCCCACAATGGTTGGAAACTGAAATAGCCGCCTTTGTGCGTGCCGACCTGGGTCGCGGTCAGCTTTGCAACCTCGTGCGGGATCGGCTTGGGCGTGCCGGCCGCCTCGGCAAGCAATTGCGCCCGTGCTGCGTTGTCCATCGCGATGTACCACCATGCAGTGGCCTCGATCGTGGGACCGACGGTGAGGAGGCCATGATTTTGCAGGATGACCGCCTTCTTCGACCCCAGCGCCTCCGCGATCTTCCTGCCCTCCTCCGCTTCTAGCACCACACCGGAAAACGGGTCGAATAGCGCGTGATCCTCATAGAACGCGCAGGAATCCTGTGTCAGCGGATCGAGCAGCCGGCTGAGTGCCGACCAGGCCTTGCCATAGGTCGAATGCGTATGGGCGGCCGCGATCACATGCGGATGAGCGGCATGGATCGACGAATGAATCACGAAACCAGCCTGGTTGATCGGCTTGTCCCCGATCAGAATATTACCGTCGTGATCGACGAGCTGCAGGTCGGAAACCTTGATCTGGCCGAAGAATTTCGACAATGGGTTGATCCAGAAGCGCTCCGGAAATTCCGGATCGCGCACGGTGACGTGCCCCGCGAGGCCCTGGTCGAAGCCGTAGCGGGAGAACAGGCGGAAGGTGGCGGCAAGGCGCTGCTTGCGGTGGAGCCTCTCCTCCTCGAACGAAGCCGACGGCGCGCGTTCGACCAGCGAATATTTCCTTGGCTTCTCTACGATCTCGTTCATGATTGTTGCTCCTTGTTCAGTATTCGAGCTCCCGATCGAAGACGTCCGCAAGCGGCGCGCCATGCGCGTAGGCATCGAGGTTGACGAGCGTCTTGTCGGCCAGACGCTTGATGTCCTCGCCACCGGTCCATGAAACGTGCGGAGTCAGCACGATTTTGGGATGGGTGTAGATCGGATCGCCATCCGGCGGCGGCTCAGGATCGGTGACGTCGAGCGTTGCGTCGGCGAGCTTTCCAGCGTCTAGTGCGCGCAGCAACTCGTGCTGGTCGATGATCCGGCCACGCGCGACGTTGATCAGATGCAATGACTTCCTGGCACGGGCCAGCACCTCGGCATTGATCAGATGCGTGGTCTTCGCGGTGGCCGGCAGCGCGATCACAAGGTGATCCGAAAGCTCGATCAACGTCTCGATAGTGTCGACGGGCTGTACGCCCGGCAACGTGTACTGCCACGGCGTTCGCCGGAGTACCTTGACCGCAACGCCAAATGGCCTCGCGCGCTCGGCGACCGCGCGGCCGATCGCGCCAAATCCCGCAATCCCGACTGTCTTGCCGTCGAGCGAACCAAGTGAGGTGAGCTTCCAATCGCGCCTACTCCGCGCGCGGACGTCGTGAATGCGTTTCTCGAATCCGAGGATTGCCGCAAGGATATATTCCGCGATCGGATCGGCTGAGATGCCGCGACCAACCGTTACGACCGGCCCATCCAGCAGCCATGCTGGAAAGAAATCGACGCCCGTCGATGCGGTCTGGATCCAGCGCAGGCGGAACGGCCATCCGGCGGGCTTCGCCGATGGCGCTTTGTTCCAGCCGGCCCCCGGCCGTGTAAGCAGCACGTCCGCCTCCGGCAGAATCTCCAGGGAGCACGATCCACGGGATGGTCTATGATCCATGGACGGGACCAATGATCGCCGAGTGCTGCACGCACTACCGGTCCGAGTTGATTGATGATGATCGGGGGCCTGATACTTGTGGCAGTGGTTCTAGCTGCGGTGCGGGGTGTGTTCATTTGGTGCACTCGTGGTCGCGACAGTTGCGAACTGAGCCCTCGCCAGGAAGAACGGTTCGCATGGTGTCGTCACGGTCAACTGCTTCATTCAGCGCCATCCAGTCGCTGAGCTCGCCGATCTCGACAGCGTCCCCCGTCTCACTGACAGGCAGCCCGGTCGCCCAGCATCAGATGTACAAATATTTTCAACTTCAGGTCCGTTTCTTGACAGATCGTACTGATCAGGCGGCCTTGCGCGCGCCGTCTGTTTCGGCGAGAGCGAGCGCCTGCGTGAGATCGGCCAGGATGTCGTCGGGATGTTCGATTCCGACCGACAAGCGAACGTATCCGGGGGTTACTCCGGCCGCAATCTGCTCCGCCGGGCTGAGCTGCTGATGCGTGGTCGAGGCTGGATGGATCGCGAGCGAACGCGCATCGCCGATGTTGGCGACGTGATAGAAGAGTTTCAGCGCATCGATGAATCGGCGCCCCGCTTCGACGCCGCCCTTCAACTCGAAGCCGACTAAGGCGCCATAGCCGCCCTTCAGGTAGGCATCAGCCCGCCGCCGGTTCTCGCCACTCTGCAGACCCGGAAAGATCACATGCGAGATCGACGGATGTTTGGCGAGGAAGTTCGCGACCTTGATCGCATTTTCATTGTGTTGCCGCAGCCGCAAGGGGAGCGTCTCAATACCCTGGATGAATTGGAATGCGTTCTGCGGCGCAACCGCGGCGCCAAGATCGCGCAATAGCTTCACCCGAGCGCGCAGGATGTAGGCGATCGGACCGAACGGCTTGGCCGCCTCTGTCCAAACAGCCCCGTGATAGGCTTCGTCCGGCTGGGTCAGCAATGGGAAGCGCCCCGCATGCGCCTCCCAGTCAAAATTGCCGCCATCGACGATCGCCCCACCGATGGAGGTACCATGGCCGCCGATATATTTCGTGGTCGAATAGACTACGATCGCTGCGCCATGCTCGAAAGGTCGCGCGATGATCAGCGCTGCCGTGTTGTCAAGAATCAACGGCACGCCGAGCGAGCGACCAATATCGGCGACCTCCTTTATCGGGAACACATTGAGCTTGGGGTTTGGCAGCGTCTCGGCGTAATAGGCCCGCGTTTTCGCATCGGTGGCGCGGCGGAAATTTTCTGGATCCGCGGGATCGACGAAGCGGACTTCGATTCCGAACTGTTTCAGCGTCTGTGAGAATAGGGTCCAGGTACCGCCATAGAGATCGGTAGATGATACGACGTTGTCGCCGGCCTGCGCGACATTGAAGATGGCAAAAGCCGAGGCGGTCTGGCCTGAAGCGAGCGCCAGCCCGCCGACGCCGCCCTCGATCGCCGCAAGCCGCTCCTCGAGAACATCCTGGGTTGGGTTCTTGATCCGCGTGTAGATTTGCCCGATCGCCTCCAGTGCAAATAGCCGCGACGCATGATCGGAATTCTCAAACTGATACGAAGTGGTCTGATAGATCGGCACCGCCACCGCGCCGGTCGAAGGGTCTGAACGATATGAACCGCCGTGCAAGGCGAGCGTCTCGACGTTCTTCGTTTCGACGGTCATTCCGAAATCTCCCTTGAATCCGTGAACTCTGTGTCATCGGAGTCGAAATGATGCTTGCCGATCTCACCGCTGTCGAGGCGTCGCGAAAAATAGCGATACGCGTGCTGTCGCTTTGCTTTGGTGCGACGCTATTCTTTCGGCCGACCCGGCAATCGCAGTTTGTTTGTTTTGCGTAGACCTTCGCCAGTCGGCCCGTCGAGCCGACGCAGTGCACGACCGGGCACCAACGGCAACGGTCGTTCGCATGTTCGTGGCGAGAACATCGAGCGAATAGCATGAGACGCCCGAAATGGGTCGGCATGCCCGGCCTCAAAACGATAGCTCATCGATCGCCCGCCCGCGGCAGCGTATCGAGCAAGGGTCGGGCTAGATGCAGGATCTGGTAAGCAACACCGGCGCTCTCTCTGTCCGGCTCGTTTTCCGAGAGCAAGATCCGCGTGAAGGTCCAGTTCTGCGCATCGACGCTGACCACGGCAGCGACCGAACCGGGCTGTTCGGCAGTCGCGCGATTATGCTCGATCTCGGCAGCGAAGGCTGCCGTGAGATCGGCGTCCGTCGCAATGCTCCGCTCCTCCTTGTAGGCGAAGCGCGCAAGCCGTCCGCTACCCCGGCGAGCGTCAAGAGCAAAACCGGGCTGGATCTCTGCGCGCCCGAAGCTATCCGTCACGATCTTGTAACGACCACTCACCAGGAAATCGCGGAAGGCTTCGTCCTGTCGCCAAAGATAGAGCGATGAGTAGTTACTGGCGACGGCGCCAAAGCGCCCGCGTTCGCGCAGCAGGAACCCCTTGAAACAGAGCTCGGGTACTCCGTCCCACAGCGGGCCGCGCTGCCTCGCGCGCTCGCGGATGAGCGCGACATCGTAATCGGCCGGCAGTCGGTGGGCGTAATAAGCGGTGATCATCGGGACACTCCTCATCGCGTAGTTCTGAATGCCATGAAGATAGCCCACCGTTGATCATTGAAAAACGTCATGGAATGATGTTTCAATGATTAGGAAAGCGAATGACTAGATTATGAAGGCCCTGGACATAGAGGCTGTGCAGGCGTTCGTCCTCACCGCCGATCTGAAAAGCTTTACCCGCGCCGCGGAAGCGATGGATAGCACCCAGTCCGCCGTCAGCCTGAAGATCAAGCGGCTGGAGGATGCGCTCGGCCGCAGGCTACTGGACCGTACGCCGCGCCTGGTCCGGCTTTCGGCGGATGGAAGCGCGTTCCTGCAAGCCGCGCGAGCGCTGATCGATGCGCATCATGGTGCGATCGGCTGCTTCGGCATCGAGCCGCACCGCCTCGTGGTCGGCATCAGTTATCACATCGTCGGCGCGGAACTGCCGCTCCTGTTGCGGCGGATGCGCAATGCCGAGCCGCGATTTGTGCTCGAAATCCGCGTCTCGACCTCGCGCGATGTTCTCGATCAGTTTGATCGCGGCGACATCGATGCGGCCGTGGTCTTGCGTCACGACAGCCGACGTCGCGGCGGCGAGGTCATCCTCGAAGAGAGCTTCGGCTGGATGGCCTCAACCGATTTCGAGCATCATCGCGGCGAACCGCTCCGTCTTGCTGCCCAGGCCGACCCCTGCAGCGTGCGCAGCATGGCGGTAGACGCGCTCAACAAGGCAGGCATCACTTGGACCGAGGTATTCGTCGGCGGCGGGGTCGCGACCATCGGCGCGGCCGCCGCGGCCGGTCTTGCGGTCGCGGCCCTCGGCCGCAGGGTCGCCCCGCCCGGAACCATCGACGTCGGAGCGCAGCTCGGCCTCCCGCCATTGCCGTCTCGCGACGTGGTGCTCCATGCAAGCCGCAGAGACCATGAGACAAGAAACGCGTTGAAAACGCTTACGGCTGCAATCCGGGCCACAGCGGTTAGGCCATAGCCGCTTCGGACGGTCAACGCCGCATCGGATTCAGTGGCCAAACAGCAGATAGCTGCGATCAATGCCGCGCTGATCCCTTGTCTCATTGGTCCAGCCGACCGCCCTGCGGTAGCTGCCAAGCAGCGCATTCTGTTTCAGAACTGCGAGATCGACCTCCTGCGGCACGTCCGCAAAGGGCGAGACGAACAGCGCATCCTCGGGACAATAGAGTTCGCAGAGGAAGCAGGTCTGGCAATCGCCCTGGCGGGCGATCACAGGAATCCCGTCGGTCTTGTCGAAGACGTTGGTCGGGCACACATTGACGCAAATATCGCAGGCCGTGCAGCGCTCGGCGTCGATAATTTCGATCATTCCGCAGCCTCCGCATAGACGGTGTCAGCATGTGCGCGCACCGAGGTCCAAACCTCGTCGAGCCCACCGGCCGTGATGTATTGGCGCTGACGGTCGTCCTGATGCGGAAAATCGTCCCGCCGGTGCATGCCACGGCTTTCCTGTCGCGCCAACCCCGAGCGATACATCCAGCGCGCCGTCGCCAGCATGGCCGCGCCTTCGCGCGCCCGAAGCAGGTCATCTTCGGCCGCCGCGTTCGCCTGCGACGCCTCGACCCAAAGCGCATCGAGGCGCTCAAGCGACGCAGTCAAACGCCCCGCCTCGCGGAAATAATTCAGCTCATAGGGAAAGACTTCGTCCTGAACCGACTTTGCGAGCGCCGCTGGCTTATAAGCCCTTTTAGAGCGCGGGCGTAGCGCAACTGTCCCGGCCGAAGAGAAGCTGCGCCGGGTGGCAACCCCGACTTGTCGCGCATAGTCGGCGGCGCCCTGCCCTGCGAACGTGCCTGAGGACATTGCCCAGGCGGCGTTGTGGCTCCCGCCACCAGTAAACCCACCGCAGATCAACTCGCGGGTCGCTGCATCACCTGCGGCGTAGAGCCCCGGCACGCTCGTAGCGCAGGTGTCGTCGACGATCCGAAGCCCGCCGGTACCGCGCACCGTGCCCTCGAGTCGCAAGGTGACTGGAAACCGATCGGTGAAGGGGTCGATGCCGGTGCGGTCGAACGGCACGAAGAAGTTCGGCTGCGACGCCCGCATGTCCCGCCTCACAGTCTCGTCTGCCTTGTCGAGCCGGGCATACACTGGTCCCTGCAGCAGTGCGCGGGCGATGGCCGAGCGACCGCCTTTCGAGGCTGCACCAGGGACGACGCTGCCATCCTCATATGTAAACGTCGCCCAGCCATAGAACAGCGTCTTGGTTACCGAACCGAAGAAAGGCGAGATCGCGTATGGATTGGAAAATTCCATGCTGGTCAGGTCGGCGCCCGCTTCGGCGGCCATCAGATAGCCGTCCCCGGTCAGCACGTTGGAGCCAAGCGTCTTACTGAGGAACGCGCAGCCGCCGGTAGCGATCACTACCGCTTTGGCACGTACGGTCCAGCGGTCGCCCTTCTGGCGGCGAAGTCCGCTCGCGCCCGCGACCGCACCATCATCGTCCACGAGCAGTTCGAGCGCTGGGCAATGGTCGAGAATAGTGACGCGAGCCTGCTTGGTGCGCTTGCGCATCAGCCGCATGTATTCGGGCCCCTGCAGGGAATTGCGCTGCGGCTTGCCGTGGTCATCGACCGGGTAAGGATAACCCCAATCGGCTAACTGGTTGCTCTGCTCATAGGTGCAATCGAGCACTCGCGCCATCCAGCGCCGGTCCTGCAAATAGCCCCCCATCTTCTCGCGACCAGCCATCGCGGCTTCGCGCAGCGCAGGATCGGGATCGATGTACCAAACGCCGGTGCCGGCCGCCGCGGTCGCACCCGATGTGCCACAAAATCCCTTGTCGGTGAGCACGACGCGCGCCCCGCGCACGGCCGCGCTGACTGCGGCCCAAGTCCCCGCCGGTCCACCGCCAATCACCAGGACATCCGCGTCGAACTCAACCGATCCGACCGGCGTTAACGCGCGTTCGGTGCGATACTGTCGATAAGTCATGGATCATTCTCCGTACGCAATTGCCTGCGGCGGCGCGCAGCATGCGGACGGGAAGGTTACGCGATCGAACGCTGCTGGCAATTTCAGATATTCACGAAGACTTGGGTAAAGCTTTCCCAGTGGCCGCTGGCGAGAGAAAATTCGTGTGGGCTCACGCAGGCACTGGTGAGCCTAAGAATCCTCTGCTTCCCTGGAGTTAAGCAAGCGATCGACGATTCTGCGATCGCAGGCTGCGACACCTCCAGGCGACACCCTCGTGGCGTGGCTTGGCCTGAATAGGTCCCGCCGCGATGAACATCGCTCGCGGCCCGACGCCGCACATCGTCGCTCAGGTCCAGACACCGGAACGGCGATCTTCGACCCGCTTCGCCTTGTGGGTGGCGCGCGGCAGCGAGTCCGGCGGCAGCACCCTGACAATGGCAGAAACGCCCGTCACTGCGCGAAGCTTACGCGCAAACTGGTCGGATAGCTCCTCGACATGGCCGTTGTAGCCGTGACGATACTCGATCTCGACCGTGAGCCGATCGAGGTGATCGACGCGGTCGACGATGAGACGGTATTCCCCTGTGAGTTCATGGTCTTGACGCGCCACGGCCTCAACGTCGCTCGGAAACAGGTTGACGCCCTTAATGATCAGCATGTCGTCAAGGCGGCCGTGCACTCCGTTGAGGCGGATTGCCGTGCGTCCGCAAGCGCAGGGGTCGGGATTGAAGCTGACGATGTCGCCGGTGCGAAAGCGCACCATCGGTCGTGCCCGCTTCTTCAGCGTGGTGAGCACCATTTCGCCGCGATCACCAGGCTTCACCGGCTCGCCACTCTTGGGATCTAGCACCTCGACAAGGATGTGATCCTCCGCCCAATGCAGACCGTTTTTGTGCTCGCACATGCCGGCACACGATCCGAAGATGTCGGAGAGTCCATAATAGTCGTAGACCGACGCCCCCCACAATCGCTCGATGCGATCTCGCGTCTCCGGGATCGATCCGCCTGGTTCACCGGCGACAAAGATGCGCCTGACGGCAAGATCCTTGCTCAGGTCATAGCCTTCCTTTACGGCCGTTTCCCCGAGATACCAGGCGTAGGACGGCGTCGTCCAGATCACGGTGGCCTGGAACTGCTTCAGGATCTGCAGCAGGCGCTCGGAGGGGATCGTGCCAGCATGGATCGTGAGCGCGCCAAGTTTCTGGGCGCCAAGCACGCAGGGCCCGCCGATGAATAGCGAGAAGTTGAGCGAATGAACGTAGCGGTCGGTCGGGCGCATGCCGGATGACCAGAACTGTCGCGCTTCATAGTCGATCCACTCGTCGAAATCTTGTGCGGTGAAGGGCGACGCCGTCGGCACGCCCGTAGAACCCGACGAGGCGGAGATATAGACGATATCGCGCTCAGGCACTGCGACGAGATCGCCGAAAGGGGGCACGGCAAGCTGTCGGTCGCGCAGCACGCGCTTGTCGATGAATGGAAAGCGCCTGATGTCATCGAGGCTGCGGAGTTGGTCGGGGCCGACTTTCGCCGCGTCGAACGCGGCACGGTAGGCCGGCGAGCCGGCATAGGCATGCGCGAGATGGTTTTTTAGCAGCGACAGCTTGAGCTCATCCCATGCCGCCCGGCTTTGGGTCTCGAGCTTCGGTTCCCAATAAAGTCGATCGTCCGAATTGGCAAAGTTAGTCATCATGATCTCATGTATCTGGCCGCGGTCGCAGCACCTTCCGTGCGCTCCGCTGGCTCGGGAGCATCTTACGCTCTCAATGACGGCCGGTGAACTCGATAATAGCTCGACGGAGCGCTGAAACGGTGGACGCCGTGATGCGCTGAGTTTCCGTCAGATGAAAACCGCCATCGAGGTTTGTGGAAAGACCTCAGCAAGAACGGACTATCAGTACCCTCGGCATCATCTGCCGTGGCAGGGAGGGATTACCGCTATCCTGAAGGTTTATGAGCTCAGACCGCGATCGGCACGAAGTGGTTGATGAGCACCAGGATCACCAGCGCGACCACACCGACGCCGAGGCTCCAGCCGATCAGTTGCTTCTCGACGGGGAGCAGCGGTTCGCCGGCTTGGTTCGATTCACGTTCGAATTCTGTCTGTGACACGTCCCTCTCCTTTCACGGCTTTCAACTTGCGAGCGGCGGCTTAACGCCGCTGAAGAAAAGCCACGAGATCAGCAGGCCAACCCAGATCACGAAGCCGAACAGGCTGACGAAATAGACGGCAGCCAGCTTGCCAAAACCCTGCTGCCAGAGCTTTCGGAAATCCGACAGCACGCCGATCGAGAAGAAAGTCAGGATGAAGAAGATAACGCGGAACACGTTGGCTTCGCCGGCCGCCGCCGGCAGCGCCTTGGCGATCTCGGGCGTGGCGCCGAGCGCAAGGTACAGCGAGATTGCGAACACCACGACGAAGCCGAGGATGAATTTCGGGAAGCGCTGCCAGATCTCGCCCGGTTTGGCCTTATCGGGACCTTTGTCGATGTAGTTCGTCCAGATGTAGCCGAGGATAAATGCCCAGACGCCGATGAAGATGTCGATGAAGACCTTAACGGTCGCCGTCGTCGCCAGGATCCAACCAGGTTGATACTTGATGCCCTCGGCGGCAGCTTTCGCCGTGATCAGCGCCTCCGTGATGCCACCACCGGCCACCGCCGCGCCGTCGGTCTTGACCGCAAGTCCGATCCAGGCTCCTGCGACCAGTGGCTCCTGCCACAGGAAGGTCTGCGCCAGGAACGGCAGGATCAAGACCTCGACCACCGCGAACACCACGACCAACGACGACACCAGGACCGGCACCGCCGGCCGCGCCCGGATCGCGCCGCCGGTTGCGATCGCAGCCGCGACGCCGCAGATCGAGATGCCGGAGGCGAGCGGCACCGACCACTCGCGGCTGAAGCCGAACCATTTTCGCGCGACGAAATAGACCACGGCCCAATAGATCAGATAGGCCTCGATGATCGCGGCGGCGCCGCGGATCAGAATCGAGGACGCGAGGTTGAGCCGGCCTGCCGCGGTGACCGCCACGGTCGCGCCGAGGATCACGATCGCGATCTTGATGTAAAGCTCGGGCCGGATCGCCTCCTTCAGCCACTCGGCAAAGCGGGGAAAGAGATTGGCGATGACAAGGCCCGCGAGTAGCGCCACGACGAAGCCGCCTTCGTTAGTGAGCTTAAGCGACCAGGCGACGCCGAACTTCTGTTGCTCCGCCGGCGTGACGGCGGCGACATAGGCATAGCTGCCGGCGATCCAGCTCGCATAGGCGATCGCGAAGGTGACGGTGAAGGCGGCGACGAATTTCCGGACGTCGCCGCCGAGCGCGGCAACGCCGATGCTGAGCACCACAAGCAGCGCCGCATAGGTTGCAAACAGCGATGCGCCGCCGCCGAGCCACGCATAGCCTTTCGCAAACGGCGCCAGCGCTTGCGAGAGGCTGGTGTAGACCGAGGTCGTCACCGCCCATCCGAGTAGGTCGACGCCGCTCAGGCTGAACAGCGCCAGCGCAAAGACCAGCAGGCCGATGGCAACCGACAGCCAGTCTTCGGTCAGCCGGTCTTTTACCGTCACATGATTGGTTGTCTTGACTGCGATATCCGACATGGTCTCACCCCGCGCCATCCATCGCGCCGGCGCCGCACGCTCTGCGGCAACCCTGACGCGTTCCGCGCTCGATCAGTATGGGTGAAGGCTATCTCTCTGCAATCTCACAGAATTTCTTTGTTGGCCGGACCTAAAGAAAGCCATGCTGTGAGGACTGGCGCGAAGAGAACAATTCGCTCCGCGTCGTAGTTTGGCAGTTGCCAGGCAACCAGCGTCACGAACCCCGGTGTCCACTTCCAGACGATGGCGGAAACCTTGAGCGGCTTCGGAATGAGGCCAAGCCGCGCGGAAGAGAAAACGCATTTGGGACATCGTAGATACGCATCGCAATCCAAACCATCAGAGGCATCCGCTACAGGATTTGCATCTACGTCTGCGACATTGATCGCAAAACCGCCGCGGCTGATGATTTCGATGGCAAAGTCCCAACTTGGCCAGCCCCCGGATGACGTTGAAAATATTCTTTGCCGTACGGCGCGCGCGAAGAAACCAGAAAACTCTCTGACACCAGACAAATGGAAAACCACTCTATTTCTGTTCGGCTGAATTCGTGGGACAGTTTGCGTCGTGTGAAGCAAGCTTGCACTTCCCCGGGTGGCACTGTCCTCGCATAACCCGACCACCTTCCAGGCGCGCTCGATCGGGCAATGCGAGATCAGCGGCACGCCGCTGCCCGCCAAGGGATTCTTCTAGCGGGACACGGAATTCGGCTGGGATCGACGAGAGGAGCACCCGATGGGCAAAGCGGATATCCATCTCGTCGACGAGAATGACGAGGTCGAACGGCAGTTTCGTACAGTCATGCGCCGCCTCGCCGGCGGCGTCAGCATCGTCACTGCTGGGCGGGACGGCGACATCACCGGCATGACGGTGACCTCCCTCACCTCGCTCAGCGCCGCTCCGCCAAGATTGCTGGTCAGCATCAACCGGCAGGCCTCGTCCTTCAGCCTGATTGAGCGCGATCGGCTGTTCGGCGTCAACATCCTCGGGGCGGACCAGCAGGTGCTGGCGGCCCGCTTCAGCAATCGCCGGCTGAACGGCGGGCAGCGGTTCGAGGGAACGCCATGGTTCGCCGGCTCCTCCGGTGTTCCGCTGCTGGCGAAGGCGCTTGCAACGGTCGAATGCGAGGCCGAGGAGATTATCGAGCGATACTCGCACGGCATCATCATTGGCCGCCTGCTCAGCATGGAGCTGTCACATCGTCTGTCCGGCCTCATCTACTGGAACGGTCAATATGTCCAGATCGATCACGACGCGGATCTGGACCGACTTGCAGAGGTGAGCATCCCCTTGGCGCATGTCCGCTGAGGGGCAACGGGGCGAAACAGCATGAAGCGTGAAATTCCGACACACCCGCAATTCGTCGCAGCCAACGACAGCGGCGCGTCGACGGCACGCTGGCAACTCGACCGCATCGTCGCCGATTTGCGCGTCTCGCGCGAGGAGACCCACAGCATCCGCCGCGATGGCGAAGCGCGCCGCGCGCCGTCTCGCGATGCGCTGGAAGCCGTCCTCAACGGGCTGACGGAGGCGCTGTTTCCAAGGCACTATGGACGGTTCGATCTCGACGGTGAGAACATCGACTATTTTGTCGGTAACACGCTGAGTGTTGTCCTGGATTCGCTGTGCGAGCAGGTCCATCGCGGCGCACTGTTCGTCGGCGACGAGTTGTTGCCGGGCTTTCGCCGGGAGGATGCGATCGAGCTCACGCGCAGCTTCGCTTCCCAACTGCCTTCGGTGCGCGGCGTCCTGATCAACGACCTCCGAGCGGCCTTCGTCGGCGATCCGGCCGCGCGCAATTTTCCGGAGATCCTGATCGGCTATCCCGGCATGACCGCGATCATCCACCACCGCCTCGCCCATATCCTGCATCGCCAGGGCGCGCGGCTCGTCGCGCGGCTGATAGCAGAGATCGCCCATGCCCGGACCGGCATCGATATCCATCCGGGCGCCAGCATCGGATCGGGCTTCTTCATCGATCACGGCACCGGGGTCGTGATCGGGGAGACCGCCGTGATCGGCAATAATGTGCGCATCTACCAGGCCGTCACGCTCGGCGCGCGACATTTCCCGACCGATGACGAAGGCAACATCATCAAGGGCGACGCGCGCCATCCGATCGTGGAGGACGACGTCGTTATCTACGCGGGCGCGACCATCCTCGGCCGGATCACCATCGGCCGCGGCTCCACCATCGGCGGCAATGTCTGGCTTACGCGCGACGTGCCGCCAAACAGCGTGGTGACGCAGGCCACGGCCCGGAACAAGGTCGGTACAGGTGTCGACCCGAGCTAGGCTGCCGAAGCCGTTAGATGTGTGAGGGGTACTGTCGTCCGTACCTCGAGAGAGTTACGGAATTACTTTCTATTTCTAGGCAAGAAGTTAGCATATTTTAGCTGACAAGACCCGAATAACGTGATGGACCAAACGTTCTCGAAAAGAGACGTTGCGGCCACATTTCCCCTGATCGCTCGGAAGGATGACGATGCGCCTCGTAACAACCATGTTTGCTGCCCTGACGGCGGTCGGGATCGCACTCGGTCTGTCGGCTTCCGCCCAGGCTCAGCAACCGCTGCGGGTCGGCTTCATCCCGGTGATGGGCGCAGCACAGATCTTCGTCGCCGACGGCGAGGGCTGGATCAAGCAAGCCGGATTGACGCTGACCACGAGTACATTCGAATCCGGTCCGAACATGATCCAGGCGCTGCAGTCCAGCACGCTCGACGTCTATGTTGCCGGCCTTGCGCCGCTGCTGGTCGCCCGATCGAAGGGCATCGATGTACGCATCGTCGCCGCAACCGTGGTCGAAGAGATGGGATTTGCGACCAGCGCCGCGTTTTCTCCGCAGATCGAGGGCAAGAATCCCGCCGCGGCGTTCAAGGCCTTCCGCGAGAAGAACGGCCGCCCGGTCAAGCTCGCGACCCAGCCGATCGGCTCGGGCCCGAACACCGCCTTGCAGCACTGGCTGTGGGAGGTCGTGAAGGCTGACAAGGCGGATGTCCAGATCGTCGAGATGGGCATCGACGCGACCCAGCGCGCGATCGCGACCGGCGCGGTCGAGGGCGGCTCGGTGCGCGAGCCCGCGCTCTCCATCATTCGCAAGCAGAATCCGGCGATCAAGCTGATCGCGACCGGCAAGGACATGTTCCCGAATTTCCCCGGCGTCGTCGTTGCTGTCATGGGTCCCTTCGCCGACAAGAACCCCAAAGCCGTCGACGGCCTGGTGCGCTCGGTCATCCGCGCCACCGCGCTTCTGAAGGAGCATCCCGAGCGTGCCGTGAAGCATGTCGGCGCCGCCTTCGGCAACGGCCTCGTGCCTGATGACATCCTGTTGGAGTCGCTGAAATCGCCGCAGACCCAGTTCACGTCCGATCCGCGCCGCATCGAGGAATCGACGCGGCAACTGCAGGAGTACCAGGTGAAGATCGGCGCCCTGCAAAAGGCCGAGCCGCTCGAAGGGTTGTTCGCCTTCGACGTCTATAACCGCGCCGCGGCCAATTAACGACGTCTGTCATTTACGTAACGGACGCGGGCCGGTGACACGGATACGATCGCTGACGCTGGGCGCGCTGGGATTTGCCATCTTCCTCGCGCTGTGGGAGGCGATGCCCGCCTTCCATGTCGTGCCGGCATCGGTGCTGCCGCCACCGAGTGCGCTGCCGCGGGCGTTCTGGCGCGAGCTTTCGAGCGGGATCTGGTTCGCTGCGCTGACGACGAGCCTGCGCAACTACCTCGCAGGGCTTGCGATCGGCAGCCTGCTCGGCATCGCTCTCGGCGTTGCCACTGGCATGTCGAAGACTCTGGAATCCTTTCTCGCCTGGATCGTACGCATCCTGCGGCCCATCCCCGGGCTTGCCTGGGTGCCGTTCGCGATCCTGTGGTTCGGCATCGATCCGGCAGCGGCCATCTTCATCATCTCGACCGGCGTGTTCTGGATCTGCTATTTCGCGGCCCTTGGCTCTGTCCACTCGGTGGACCGCGACCTGATCGAAGTGGCCGATGCGTTCGGATTCGGTCGCGCGGATCAAAAGCTGATCAAGGTGATCCTGCCTGCCGCCGCGCCGGGCATCCTGGTCGGCCTGCGGACTGCGCTGGGGCAGGCCTGGATGGCGGTCGTCGCCTCCGAGATCTTTGGCGTGCCCGGTCTTGGCCAACGCATGATGCAGGCTTCCAACCTGCTGGCGAGCGACGTCGTCGTGATCTACATGGCGACGATGGCCGCGCTGTACGGGCTGATCGACACCTCCTTCATCGCGCTGCAATCACGGGTGCTGCGATGGAAGCGATAATCTCGCTGCGCGGTGTCGGCCTCACGTTCGCGCGCGATGGCGAGCGGACGGAGGTGCTTCGGGATCTCGACCTTGACATCGCGCCTGGCCGTTTTGTCGCCGTGCTCGGTCCCTCGGGCGTGGGCAAGTCGACGCTGTTGCGCGTGATCGCCGGACTGCTTCAGCCGAATGCCGGAGAGGCCAGCGTGAATGCGCGCGCGGAAGGGTTTAGGCTCCCGGTCGCGTTGGTGTTCCAGGACGCACGCCTATTGCCATGGCGCACGGTGCTTTCGAATGTCGGCTTCGGCCTCGAGCACGGCAAGGTCAGCGCCCATGAGCGCCACGAGATGGCGCGGGCTGCGCTCGCGCTGGTCGGCCTGCCCGGTTTCGAGAAGCGATATCCGCATGAGATGTCCGGCGGACAGCGTCAGCGCGTGGCGCTGGCGCGCGCGCTCGCGGTCGATCCCGACATCCTGTTGATGGATGAGCCATTCGCCGCCGTCGATGCCCTCACCCGCGAAGCGCTGCAGGACGAATTGGTGCGCATCCATGCCGCCACCCACAAGACCGTCATCTTCGTGACCCACTCGATCACGGAAGCAGTCTATCTCGCCGACGATGTGATCGCGATCACCGGAAAACCGGGACGCCTCGCCGCGTCCATTCCTATCGACGTTGCCCGGCCTCGCCGCCGCGACGATCCGGCGAACCGGGAGCTGATTGCCCGGCTGCGCGCCATCCTCGGGGACGAGGATCCGGCCTGAGCTGACCGTTCCAAATTGAAGCCCGTCGCCCGGGCGGAGTGGACGCGGAAGCCAGGACGTCTGCATCAACACTTGCGAACGGACCCGGGTTACGCCGACGCTCCACCCGGGCTACGAAACTGAGGACGCTGCGCTCCAAAGTGCCGTGACCTTCGCAGCAGGGCCACCAGCCGGCGGAAGCGCCGGCGCAGTCGGCGCACCATGGGCGCAGGTTCTTCGCTGCGCAGCGATGCCGGGCGGCCATGCGCCAGTTCGAGCAGCATCAGCATCTCTATGCTTGACATGGCTACGCGGCCTTCGCGACTTGCGGCTTGGTGGCCTTGATACGTGTCACGCTCTGGCGGCCATCGATGCTGACCGGTATCTCGCCATCGATCGTGGCGCGCCGGACGACACGGTGCTGGTCGCCATAGTCGTTGACCGCGTAATGCTGCGTCGCGCGGTTATCCCAGATCGCGACGTCGCCGGCCTTCCAGCTCCAGCGCACGGTGTTTTCCGGCGCGGTGATGTGCGACTAGAACAGATCGAACAGCTTCTGGCCGTCGTATTTCGGCAAGCCGACGAACCGCTGCACGAAATTGCCGAGCACCGGCGTCCGCTCGCCGGTTTCAGGATGAATACGAACCACCGGATGTTCGGTCTCGTAGACGGTGCCGGTGAAGACTTCGTCGAAGTGCCTCTTGTCCGCCTCGGTGGCGCGCGACTTCACTGCGTAGTCATAGGCATTGCTGTGGATCGCCCAGAGCTCGTCGGCAAGCCGCTGCAGCGGCGGCGGCAGGTCGAGATAGGCTGCGGCCGTGTTCGACCAAACCGTATCGCCGCCATAGGGTGGGATCACCACGCCGCGAAGCACAGAGATCTTCGGATAGGCGTCGACGAAGGTGACGTCGGTGTGCCATTGGTCGGCGCGTCCCCCTCCCCGGCCCGAGTCCAATTCAAGGATCGAAGACGTGCCCTTGGCCGCGCCGATGGTCGGATGCGGCACCAGTCTGCCGAGCCGAACGGCGAACCGTTCCTGCTCGGCGTCGTCGAGATGATCCTGGTCGCGGAAGAAGATCACCTTGTGCTCGAGCAGCACGTTGTTGATCGCGGCGATCGTCTGGTCGGGCAAATCGCCCGACAGCTTGATGTTCCGGATCTCCGCGCCGAGACGGGCCGCGCGCTTGACGATGTCCGCGCGCGGAATGACGTTGTCGATGAGGTCAGTTTGAGCCATGGTCGTGCTTCCTATTCCGCCGCAACATTCTGCGGCGATTGCCAGACTGCAGGTGCGTAGAGATCGGCTGCGAAATCCTCCGCAATCGCACCGTTGATCCGTTCCTCATGCGCCGCGAGATCGGCAAGGAACAGGTCGCGGCTGATGCGCGCCACGATCGCCGGGATGTCGCGCTTGAAGCTCAAGACATCGCCGACCGGCACGCCGAAGCTGACAAAAGCCGCCGGGTTGAACACGTGAATGTCTTTCAGGTACGGCGCACGGCCAGGCTCCTTCTCCAGGTACTCGTGCCCTGCGCCGAGATAGGGATAGGCCACCAGCGTCTCATCCTGCTGATCGTCGGGAGGCGCGAAGCGATCGCGCCAGCGCAGGATCTCGTGCGCGAAGTCGCGCAGCTCCGGCTGCGCGGCGAGGTCGACGGAATAGCCGGTGGCCACAATGGCGAAGTCGAATGAGAATTCCCCGCTCGGCGTACCGACCACCAGCCCCGCTGCCGCGGGGTTTGCGGAAATCCAGGGCGAGGCCAGATGCAAATGAAAGTTCGGAAATTTCACCGCGCGCGTGATCGCATCCGGCGGCGGCGTCGAGCCCGCGCGGCGGAAGCGGACCGCCTGCTGCCATCGCACGGCGTCGGGCAGCGCACTGTAATTGTCATAAGCGCCGGGATAGCCGCGGATGCGGATCACCGGCAGCGCGGCGAGTGCTTCGCGCCTCGCGAACAGGTGCACTTCCCTGGCGCCCGCTTCCAGCGCTACCGCTGCGGAGTCGAACGCCGAAGCCGCGCCGCCGAGCACAGCAATCGCCTTTCCACGTAGAGACTCGAAATCGATCACCTCCGAGGTATGGGCATAGGCGTTCTTCGGCAGCTTCTGCTTCACAACGTCAGGCACGGCGGGACCGCCATTGCTGACGAAGCCAGTCGCGAGCACGAGCTTCCTCGTGGTCTCAATGCTCGGCGCACCGTCCTTTTCCAGATGAAGCCGCAAGTGATCGGCCTGCGGCTCGATGCGGATCAGCCGCGTGCCGTAGCGAACGGGGACGCCGAGGATGTTGCGATACCAGTCGAGATAGGCAGCCCGATCCAGGCGCGGAATCCGGTCGAGAGCCTCATAGGCCGCCGCACCGTAGCGTGTTTCGTACCACGCCTGAAAGCCGAGCCCAGGCACCCCGAGCTCGGGCCCCGGCAGGTTCTTTGGCGTGCGCAGCTTGTGCATGCGCGCGCTGGTCCGCCACACGCCGACGCTGCCGCTTTCCACGGCCGCATCGATCACGGAGACCTTGCCGATCCCAGCACGCCGGAGCGCAAATGCAAAGGCGGTCCCCGATTGTCCGCCGCCGACAACGAAGACGTTGTGATCGATCCCGTCGCGGTCCGGCACCCAATTTTGCGGATCGGGTCCGATCAAGCGAAGGGTTTCTCGGGCTACGCTATCGGGATCGGATTGCGGCATGCTGATCAACCTCGCGATTACAACCAAATCGTAAGGGCGACCGATCTTCAGTCAATGAAATGAAACCAGCTTTGTTTGCGAGGACGGGCAATGATCGCGTCGTCGTCGATGCGGGCGCTGGAAGATTTGCGACGATCGCGCTGCAGCGACGCGCGACGCGTGCATCGCCCGATCAAAATTGGCCTTCGTCGCTGCAACCGGCATGTGCGCAGGTCACGCCGATTGCTTCGCATGTCGATATATCCGTTGCGGCATACGGTCTCGTCTCCGATAGGCGAACAATCCAAAAGGTTCATGCTTGCTACCGACGCAACTATGCAAATTCATTTCATCGACATACTCGCGATCGAAGACGTAGAGTTTACAAACGGTGGGTTCGTGCTCGAGCGCGCCGAATGCAGTTACGATGGACAGTCCGGAAATGTCGCAACCGAGCGGCGTCATCAGCCTTGAGCAGGATACCCCCGAACTTGCCCGCGCCTATGAACAGGCCGGCGTCGTTCAATTCCATCACGGCAAATTACTGATCGGCCCGCTTGCACTGAAGGCGGGCGAGCATGTGCTCGATATCGGCGCCGGGACTGGTCGGCTCGCGGAGTTCGTCGCCGGCCTGGTTGGTCCGCAGGGCCGTGTCGTCGGCATCGATCCGCTGGAAAACCGTATCGAGATTGCACGGCTTCGGCAGTCGGACAACCTGACCTTCGAGACCGGACGCGCGGAGGATCTGGCCCGTTTCGGCGACGGTGAGTTCGATGCGGTCTATCTCAACAGCGTGTTGCACTGGATCGCGGACAAGGACCGCGCCTTGCAGGAAATTCACCGCGTACTGAAGCCCGGCGGGAGGCTCGGGCTCAACGTGCAGGATCCTTCGCGACCGCACCAGTCGCGCCAGCTTCTTCGTGCAGCAATCGTCCAGGCCGGACTTGGCGATGCGCATCGAGAATCGAATCCTGTTCTCGGCGTCACCGATGACGGGCTCAAGGCGCTGTTAACCAGCGTCGGCTTTATCGATTACCGCAGCGACCTCCGATCGCTGATCGATCTGCATCGCGATGCAGACTCGGTTCTCAGATGGTCGGAAGCGAGCGCCTTCGGCAACTTCCTCGACGGCTTCTCGAAACCCGAACGGGACCGCGTGCGCGCTGCGTTCGCCGAGTTGGTCGAAGCCAATCGCATTCCCGAGGGGTTGAGGCTCGAACGCTATTTGCGCTTTGCCTTTGCGCGCAAGGCGCCATCGTCCAATTCATGAACAACATCCGAAAGCTTCAGGCATGAGCGATCGACGTCAGCTAACCCTCAATCTCTTCATCTATCCCGGCGGCCATCACGAGGCCGCTTGGCGCTACAAGGGCTCCGCCGCGGAACGGATCCTCGACATCAGCTACTACCAGGAATTGGCGCAGCGCGCCGAGGCGCACAAATTCGATGCGATCTTCTTTGCCGACGGGCCCGCGCTCGCCGACAACGTCCGCTACGCACAGCGCTTCCGCCTGGAGCCGATCACGTGGCTGTCGGCGATCGCCGCCGTCACCAAGCGCATCGGCCTGATCGCGACCGCGTCGACAACCTACACGGAGCCTTACAATTTGGCGCGGCTGTTTGCCTCGCTGGACCATATCAGCCGCGGCCGCGCCGGCTGGAACATCGTCACGACCAGCGTGCCGCAGGCGGCGCAGAATTTCGGGCTGCCGGAGCACCCGCCGCATCACGAGCGATACGAACGCGCTAAGGAGTTCCTCGACGTCGTCACCAGGCTCTGGGACAGTTGGGAGGACGATGCCCTCGTCAATGATCCCGTCTCCGGCGTCTTCGCCGATACCGACAGGGTGCACACCATCGACCACGTTGGAAAGCATTTTCGCGTCCGCGGACCGCTCAACATCTCGCGGCCACCGCAGGGGCGGCCCGTCTACGTGCAGGCCGGCTCGTCTGACGACGGGCGCGCCTTCGCGGCACGCTTTGCTGAGGCGATCTTCACCGCGCACCAGACGTTGGCGAGCGCGCAGGAGTTCTACGCGGACATCAAGCGGCAGGCGCGCGCCTTCGACCGTCAGCCGGATCAGGTCAAGATCCTGCCCGGCATCAGCCCGTTCATCGCCTCAACGCAAGTCGAAGCCGATCGGCTGCAGGACGAGTTCAACGAGCTCATCCAGCCGGAATATTCGTTGACCCAACTGCGCCAGATGATCGGACTCGATCTCTCCGGCTTCGACCTCGACGGGCCGTTCCCGCGGCATCTGATCGATATGAACAGCGCCCGTGGCGTCGCCAGCCGCTTCAAGCTTGTGGTCGACATCGTCGATCGCGAGAAACCAACCATCCGGCAACTGGTGCAGCGCCTGGCCGGGGCCCGCGGTCACTGGGTGATCGCCGGGCCGCCGGAGAAGATCGCGGACGACATCCAGACCTGGTTCGAGAACGGCGCGGCCGATGGCTTCAACGTCATGCCGCCTTGGCTGCCTGGCGGCTTCGACTTCTTCGCTGAACAGGTCGTGCCGATCCTGCGCAAGCGCGGCCTGTTCCGCGAGGAGTACACCGGCAAGACATTGCGCGACCATTACGGCCTCAACCGGCCCGGCAGCGTGTTCACCGACAGCATTCAGGCGATCGCATGACCGCCTAATCTTTCCGGATTATGCCCCGCGTCTTCCGCGGGCATTCGTGCACTCCACGCATCACAACTTCTCCGAGACTGCAATGAATGTGCCTCGTTTCCTGCTACTTTCGGCCGTTCTCATCATCGGTGCGCTGGCAGGCGCCCCATCCCGCGCCGAGCCAGCCAAGACTGAGCTCAAGCTCGGCTTTGTGCCCGGCCCCTATATCGACGAGTTCAAGGCCGGCGTTCAGCCGGAACTCGAGAAGAAGGGCTACCGCATCAAATATTTCGAATTCTCGACCGGCCTCGAGGCCAACAACGCCGTGTTCAAGAGCGAGATCGATGCCAATGTCATGCAGCACACCGTCTTCCTGAACTCCTACAATGAACGCCAGAAGACCGATCTCGTCGGCATCATACACGTGCCGACGCCCCCGATGGGCCTCTATTCCAAGAAGCATGCGCTCGGCACGCCGATCAAGCCCGGCTCGACGGTGGCGGTCCCCAACGACCCCGTCAACCTGCAGCGTGCGCTGTGGATCCTGCGCGACCTCGGCCTCGTCGAAATCCGCGACAGCAAACCGGTCGACGTCACCGAACTCGACGTGATCAAGAATCCGGGCGGCATCAAGATCGTACCGCTGGAAGCCGCGCAGGCGCCCCGCGCTCTTGACGATGTGGACTTCGCCGCCATCCAGGGCAATTTCGCGATCTACAGCGGGTTGAATCTGACGAACGCCTTCGCGCTAGAAAAGATGACGACGCCTTATATCAACGTCGTTGCGGTGAAGCGCGGCAACGCAGAAAGTGCATGGGCGCAGGATATCGTCGCAGGCTACAGGTCGGAGACCTTCAAGACCGCGATCCGCAGCGACCGCTTCTATGACGGCTTCACCCTGCCGGACTATCTGAAGTGACGAGACGGCTCTCTCAGGCCGCCCGCGCCTGCAGGCGACGGACGCGCGGAATCACATGCTCGGCGAAGCTGCGCATGTTTTCGTCGACGGGCTGGAACTGCAGCATGAAGAGCTCAACGCCGATGGCGTGGAAGTCGAGTATCCGGCTTGCTACAGCGTCATAGCTTCCGACCAGGCGGGCCGATGTGCCGCCGTTGGTCCCGACCCTCGCCTCCTTGGCCGCGGTCTTGAACATCTGAGCTTCTGGATCGGCGTTAGCTACCAGCCGCGCACGCGCAGGCTTGTCCTGTTCGGAGATGGCGAACAAATTTGCCAATTCGGCCTGCGCCTCGGCATCGGTCTCGCGCGCGACCACGAAAGCAGACATGCCGAAGCGGATCGGCGCGCCGCGTCGGGGCCTGTGGGCGACGTCCTGGATCAGGGCTCGGATATCTTCGAGCGGCTGCCCGTTCATGAAATAGACGTCCGCGGATTCGGCAGCGAGCGCTCGCGCCGCCTCCGATTCGCCGCCGAGATAGATCGTCGGCCGGCTTCGATACTTGTCGGCCGGACGAAGCTGGTAGGATTCCACATTGAAATGACGACCGTGGAAATCGATGCGCCTTCCCGTGATCAGACCCTCGACGACTTCGATCCATTCCCGGCCATAGGCATAGCGGTCGTCATGATCAGGAAAGCCGATGCCGGCGCGCTCAAGCTCCGGCCGGTACCATGCGTTGACGAGGTTGATGCCGAAGCGACCTCCGCTGATGTTCTCAATCTGCAGCGCCATTTTTGCGAGCACGACCGGGTGCACCAGCAGCGGCTTGATAGCAGCAATCAGCTCGATCTTGCTGGTGAGAGCCGCGAGCGCGGCGGCGCCGGTCCAGTTCTCGAGCAGATCCTGGTCATCGCCGCTCGGATGAATGACGTGCTGGGCGAGCAATGTCGATTCGTACCCGAGCGCTTCGGTCTGTGGCGGCGGTTGCGTTCCCAGGACGCATCCGGAGGATCGAGGGGGTGGTGGCGCGACGCCCAACTTCCATGGGTCAAGGCCCAAATTCCAAATCGCAGAGGTGACGCCATTGGATTTGCTTTCCCTGGAGATCAGCCCGGAAAGCTGACGAGTGTGCCGTAGAGTTCGCGCAGCTTGGCTTTGACTGCGTCTGAATGCCGGTAAATTGCAATGAAGCGCTTCAACCGTTCATCGTCCTTCAGCTCCGGCCGGGTAACGAACTGGAAGGCGTAGATCGGGTCGTTCTCGAACACCAGACCGACGGCAGGATCAAGTCCGGCGAGCTTCGCGAAGATGGGATAGGTCGCTGCAGCATCCACCTCCTCGAGGGAGCGGGCGATCTGCGGACCTTCAAGCTGGACGAGCTTCAGCGGCTTGCGGTACGCCGCAATGTCTTCCAGCTTGGCGCGATGATCTGCTCCGGGCTTCAGCTCGATCAGACCCGCTTGGCGCAGCAGCAGCAAGGCGCGGCCGGTGTTGACGGCGTCACTGGAGATCGCGATGCGGGCGTTATCCGGAAGCTCCTGGAGCGATTTGTACTTCTTGGAATAGAGGCCGAACGGCGTGCTGAAGGCGACGCCGACCGGAATCAGCGCATATCCCTTCTGCGAGATGGTGAACTCAAGGAACGCCACGTGCTGGAATAGGTTCGCTTCGAGCTCCCGCTCGGCGACTGCGCGGTTGGGGGTATTCCAGTCATTGAACTCGATCAGTTGTATATCGAGTCCCTGCGCCTTCGCCTCCTTTGCGGCGATCTCCGCGGCCTGGTTCGAGATGCTCGTGGCAAGGCCGATCCGCAGCGGCCTGTCGTCGGCGACCGCGATCGCGCTGCCTGCGGCGATGGCAATCGCCAGCACCCCGAAGAGGACGTGACGGATTGCCGTGCCCTGCTTTGAGCGGCGGTGTTTCGCAGCGACGATTGTGGGGTCAGCCATGCTCGACCAGGTTTCCTTGAAATACGACCTCCTGATGGGGTTACGGGCGGCCTCTGCAATAAAGGCTGTCGCATGAGCGGCGGGACGAAATATCGCCGGCGCGCCCACGCGACAGTCAGTTGGTTCCGAGACGACGATCAACCAGCGATGCGCGGCGCCAGTTCGTCCACTCAGAACTCTCCCCCTCCCCCCGGAGGAGGAAACGCCGGCTTGTCCTTGGGCAGTTCAGCGACGAGTGCTTCCGTCGTCACGATCAAGGCGCCGACCGAAGCCGCGTCCTGGAGCGCCGTGCGCACGACCTTGGCCGGATCCACAATCCCTGCTTCGAACAGATCGACATATTGCTCGGCCTGCGCGTCGAAGCCGAAGGTTGGCGACCTGTGCTCCAGGATCTTTCCCACCACGATCGAACCTTCGACACCGGCGTTCTCGGCGATCTGGCGGATCGGAGCCTCCAACGCGCGCAGCACGATGTTGATATACCGGCCTGCACGTCAGGATTGGTGTGCGTGAGCTTGCTGACGGCGGATTTGGCACGCAACAGCGCGACGCCCCCGCCGGGCACGATGCCTTCGGCGATCGCCGCCCTGGTGGCGTTGAGCGCGTCGTCGACGCGATCCTTCTTCTCCTTGACCTCGATCTCCGTCGCGCCGCCGACCCTGATGACGGCAACCCCGCCGGACAGCTTCGCCAGGCGCTCCTGCAGCTTCTCCCGATCATAGTCCGAGGTCGTCTCCTCGATCTGTGTCCTGATCTGCGCGATGCGGCTGTCGATGTCCTTACGCTTTCCGGCCCCGCCCACGACCGTGGTGTTCTCCTTGTCGATCCGGATGCGCTTGGCACGGCCGAGCTGGGACAGCGTCACATTCTCGAGCTTGATCCCGAGCTCTTCGGAGATCGTCTGACCAGCCGTCAGGATCGCGATGTCCTCCAGCAACGCCTTGCGGCGATCACCAAAGCCAGGCGCCTTCACGGCAGCGACCCGCAGGCCGCCGCGCAGCTTGTTGACCACCAAGGTTGCGAGCGCCTCACCCTCGACATCCTCGGCGACGATCAGGAGCGGCTTACCTGTTTGCGCCACGGCTTCGAGCACTGGCAGCAAGGGGTGAAGCGAGCTCAGCTTCGCCTCGTGGATCAGGATATAGGGGTCCTCGAACTCGACGAGCAGTTTATCGGCGTTCGTTACGAAATAAGGCGACAGATATCCGCGATCGAATTGCAGCCCTTCGACGACGTCGAGCTCGGTATCCAGGCTCTTTGCTTCCTCCACCGTGATCACGCCGTCATTGCCGACTTTCTTGACTGCGGTCGCGATGATCTTTCCGATCGCCGTACCGCCATTGGCGGAGATGGTGCCGACCTGGGCCACCTCTTCCGACGATTGCAGCTTCCTCGCCCGTTTCTCGATGTCCTTGATCGCTTCGGCTGCGGCGAGATCGATGCCTCGCTTCAGATCGAGCGGGTTGAGGCTCGCGGCGACAGCCTTGGCGCCCTCGCGCACGATCGACTGCGCCAGCACCGTCGCCGTCGTCGTGCCGTCTCCGGCCAGATCGTTGGTCTTGGAAGCAACCTCGCGCACAAGCTGGGCACCGATATTCTCGTATTTGTCCTCCAGCTCGATCTCCTTGGCGACGGTGACGCCGTCCTTGGTGATGCGCGGTGCCCCGAACGCTTTTTCGATTACGACGTTGCGGCCCTTCGGTCCTAACGTCACCTTGACGGCATTGGCGAGCACGTCGACGCCGCGCAGCAGGCGTTCACGCGCATCGGCGGAGAATTTGACATCCTTGGCAGCCATTAAACGATGCTCCTCGTAGCAATTGTTGCAAAGTTTGCCTGCATCCGCCGCCGGAGATGCCTGCCGTGCAGGCTCGTCTGCTCGCGGAATGCGGCGATAATCATTCTCAGGCGATGATCCCGAGGATGTCCGATTCCTTGGCGATCAGGAGATCCTCGCCGTTGATCTTCACCTCGGTGCCCGACCACTTGCCGAACAGCACGCGGTCGCCCTTCTTCACGTCGAGCGGCTGAAGTTTGCCGGTCTCGTCGCGCGAGCCGCTGCCCACCGCGACGACCTCTCCCTCCTGCGGCTTCTCCTTCGCCGTGTCCGGGATGATAATTCCACCCTTGGTCTTGTTGCTCTCTTCGATACGCCGGATCACGACGCGATCATGCAGGGGACGAAAACTCATCAGAATGCTCTCTTCGAACGAACGGTCTCTCGAATGTTCATCCGCGCTGTCGATGCACGGCGAACAAATGCAGTGACGAAAAAGCTATGGCGGGGACAATCTGGTGTCCATGTCAAATTCCATCGCGTACGTAGACAATTTCTGCCAGACTGAACGCGTCCCTTGAAACAATTTCGGCTGACGTATTTTGGGCGCGCCGCTTCGTCCTGCTGCCACGGTGGTGACTTCAGCGAGCAGGCGCAACGGTCAACGAAATATAAGCCGGCGACGGGAACTCTCAGGCTGCGATGTCGACGACAACGCGCCTGGCAAGCTTCACAGGATCGGTGCCCGGCTTGATGATCGATGCCCGCTTGAGATCCCCGGTGATCTTCACGACTTCGCGTCGCAACGCCTCGCCGGCCGGATGATGGCTGTGGGTGTGACTGCGCAGCACCGCGGCGAGATCGGCGACCGCGACTTTCGGCGTGTATTTCGAGAACACCTCCGCGGCGTCGTCGGGCTGTTCAGCGACATGGTGTGCGGCGTCGCGGATGGCATGTGTCAGTGCCGCAACGGCGGCGGGATCTGCGGCCCAGAGCGAAGAGCGGACGCCGAGGGTGCAGCAGGACAGATCGGCATAGTCCCCGCTCAGATTGGAGGCGATCTCGACAATGCTGCCGTTGCCGCGCCGCTCGGTCAGCCATGCGTTCGGATCGGAATCGGCGATGGCATCCACCTCGCCCCGTTGCAAGGCAACCAGCAACAGGTCCGCGGGGAATTCGCGCCACTGAACATCAGTCTGCGGGTCAAGCCCATTGTCGGACAGGAGGATGGCAAAGAAGTTGCGCGGCGGTCCGGAAATGCTGGAGACGCCAATGGTCTTGCCTTTCAGGCTCTTGATGTCCTTGACGCTCGACTCCTTGGCTGCGAACAGCCGGGTGCAGCCGCCATGCAGACCTGTGGTGAGCTTCACGTCGATGCCCTGCTCCAACGGCTTCAGCCAGTTCAGCAGCATGCTGGAGCCCGCATCGGCCTTGTCGGTGGCGAGCGCCTGCAGCATCTGGTCGGTATTGCCGGCAAGCTGAAGGAATTCGACGTCGATATTGTAACGGGCGAAATAGCCGCGATGCAACGCAACCGGGACTGCCGCTGTGCAGATACCGGTGCCGTTATAGGCGAAGCGGATGTGTCGCGGCGGTCCCTTCGCCTGCTCTCCGCTATCGCTGGTGCGGCAGATCAGTGGGTCACCCAGAGGCGCCAGACCGCGGCCAAACGCCGGCAGGGCTCGTGCGGCCTGCATCAATCCGAGCGGAGCGCCGACGCCGACGAGCCCCCGCCAACGCGAGTAGATTCCGCCGTGACGGCGACGCCGGTCGATCCTGATCTGATGTCATCGCGCGATCTCCCTGTCTTGCTGCGCCATCCCGCTGATGTTGCGCGCCGACTCGGCAGCAGAAACATCGGCGCGGCGAGAGCAAGAATGCTCGCTCCGCTCCTTGCTTCTGTCCATCTCAAATTCCAGCACAGACGTAGAGAGTTCATGTCGCCGTAAGGCGGCGATCGGAAATTTGTCTCGCGACTGGGGCAACACGCCGACCGCTCGAGGTCTACATGCGCTACCGCACGGCAACAGTCGCAATACCGGGACGACGGCGGCCGAGCAGAGCCAGGAGCAGAAACATGCCGCATGAACAGAGCGCAACAAGTCCGAGCAACCCATGGCTTCCGAAGCGCACGAGTAAATCGGCAAGAAGTGGAGGAGAGACGGCAGAGGCGAGATTCAGCGGTAAGGCGATACGAGAGGTCGCCTTTGCAAATTCCGACTTGTCGTAGAATACAAGGGGTATCGTCGCACGCGCTACAATCAGCGTTCCGCTGCCCGCGCCGCAGAGCAGGATGAATATCGCGACCGTCCGATAAGATCCGCCACTGATCATCAGAATTAGCATCGCAACAAGAAGCGCCGCGGCAGCGACAAGGCCGGTCGTGATTCCGTCCCATCGCCCGCGGCCGAGGAAATCGATGGCGCGAGCACTCACCTGAACCACGCCCAGCATCGAGCCAAAGGCGACGGCTTCTGATGGCGAAAGCCCCTCGGCTTTCAGCAGTTCGATCATCACGGCACCAAGGCCGAATGTCACGAAAGCATTCAGCGCGATCGCGGAAACCATCAGATAGAATGTGCTCTTCGGAACTCGCGGCGCGTTCGTTCGGATCGTTGCCCGCGCGCCTTCGTCTTCAATTCTCTTTCGACGTGGCATGCCCCACGCGTACAACGGAAGACAAACCACGATCATCGTGGCAGCATAGATGACGCACGTTCCGCGCCAGCCTGCCAGCGCAGCAAGGAGCGAAGTGGTCGGCCAGAAAATGCTGCTGGAGAGGCCCGTCACCAGCATGAGAGCGCCGATTGCGCTTTTTGCGCTTCGGCCAGCGACTTCATTGAGCATGATGTAGGCACCTGTAGTGAGCGTCGCACTGCCGGCCATGCCGAGAATCATCCAGCCGGCGAAATAGAACGCCGGCTTATGCGAGACTGACAGCACGCCAAAGCCCAGTGCAGCCACGACCGTGCCGACCATCATGACATGCCGCGCGCCAAATTGGACGAACACCCTTCCGAGCGAGGGGGCGCATAGCCCCATCGCGACGTACAGGACCGACGTGCCGGCAAACACGGCCGAGATATTCATATGCAGGTCAACGGCGACTTGTGTACCAACGATCGCAGGAAGCCCTATTGTTCCCCAGCCGATGAGTTGCGTGACGGAAAGCACCAATAGGACACCGGTCGTTGTTCTATCGAACATTAGCACCCGCATTCCGAACGTATGGGTCTAATTGCCAAGGGCGCGCCAAGGAATGACGAGCCGCTCCAGCCAGGTCGCGCTGCGGTCGATCGCGAATCCGACCGTGCCGACCACGACGATGCCGAGCATCACAAGGTCCATTTCGAACCGTTCGCGACCAGCGATGATGAGGCCACCGATGCCCGGCCCCGCGGCCATCGCATTGCCTCATCAAGAATGTTACCGGAGAACTGACCGTCAGGATTGGGGCGGCGACACCGAATCGGATCGGTGTC
>NZ_JBEGDB010000081.1:0-29609 GCF_043638955.1 Bradyrhizobium sp. 31Argb
GGGAATCGGGAGACACCCGAAGAATCCAATTCGCTCCGCTATGCAATACCCCCTAAGGCCATATGCGATTCCCCTACTCCTCGGGGTAGGGCAGACTTCCACTCGCACTTCTTGCGACTTGATTTTGCGCTGATCCTCTATGTGTCCCGCAAAAGCGTTAAGCGCGCATTAAGCGTCGAACCATTGTTCAGCCGCGCTCCTGCATGGTTAACGCGGCGAGGACATATGTCCGGAGCGAGCAGGCACAAAGCGCATGATCTGCTGCACAAGATCCGTGGGACGTTTGATCAGGATCTGCGCTCTGGGCGCTGGGCCCGTGATGCTGTAAAGCCGATCGTCATGCCAGACCTTGCTCAACTCGCCCTCTACTTCGCCGCGGCATTAGTGCTCGCCGTCACGCCCGGTCCGGGCATCTTCTACGTCGCTGCACGCACGCTCGCCGGCGGCCGTGCGGAAGGCGTGGCCTCCAGCGTTGGCACCGGGTTGGGTGGCATGGTCCACGTCGTCGCGGGCAGCTTGGGCGTTTCTGCCATCGTGCTGGCGAGCGCGGAACTGTTCACCGCGCTGAAGCTGATCGGTGCCGCCTATCTGATCTGGATAGGCCTTCGCACTTTCCTGTCCGCCCGCCGGGACACGTCGGCGGGTTTGAACGGTGGAACCGTCGCACCGCCGATCGGACCGCGGCGGGCGTTTCGTGAAGGCGTGCTGGTCGAGGCGCTGAACCCGAAGACAGCAGCCTTCTTCCTTGCCTTCGTTCCGCAGTTCGTGGACCCGGCCGAAGGCCACGTCGCTGTGCAGTTCGTCGTGCTTGGCTTCGTGTCGGTTGCGCTCAACACCCTCGCCGATATCGTGGTCGCCTTTGCGGCGAGCCGCATCCGCGAAGGCGCAGCAACACGTCCCGCGTTGATCCGCCGCCTGCGAGAGGCGTCGGGAGCTGCGATGATCGCTCTCGGCATCGGCCTCGTTCTGGCGAAGCGCCCAGCCGACTGATTGCCGGGCTGCGCTGCTTTCACGACCTGCCACCGCTCGATGGTCTTGTAGCGCTTCCTGGTCTAGCATGAAGCCCGGGGCGGGATCTCATCCCGTGGACGGTGATCGTGCGGTCCGACCGTGAAGCTCCAGCGCATACAAGGGGCGGAGCCATCTCCCTCGGCGGCGTCGGGTCCCCGTGGCGGCCATGGGCCGTGCTGGCGTGGGCCGCGCTGCTCTCCGCGCTGTTCTTGGCAATTCTCGTGTCGTTCAGACCGGCGGTCCCGGTCATCTGGGGCGACACGCCGCCCTTCGTGGAATCCGCGCTGCGCACGCTCGAGGCAGGACAGCCGATCGTGGCGGGTGGGCGCGATCCGGGCTACCCGACATTCCTGGCCATGACGTTCGCGTTCGGAGGCGACCTCGGAACAGTGGTGCGTCTGCAGCAGGCGGCCTGGGCCGCTCTGATGCTGGCGCTTGCGATAACCGCGCAGACGGCGACGCGCAGCGCCGTCGGGCTGGTGCCGATCATCCTGGTCGCGATCTATCCGGGCCTGCTGCTGTTCACGAACGTTCTCACCGCGGACCTTCTCTTCGCGGTCTTCCTCAATCTGGCAACGGCCGGATTGCTCGTTGCCGCCTGCGTCGATGGAGCGGCGCGATGCTGCGCGGTCGTTGCTTCCATCCTGTGCGCGGCGGTCGCGGCGTGCCTGAGATCGCAGGGACTCCTCGTTCCGATCGCTGCCATCCTGGTAGGCGTGCCTCTCGCGCGGCCGGCCACGCCCGCGCGCCTTGCGGTGATGGCCGTCTCCGTCGCCGCAGCGCTGGCGCTCCTCCTCGCCGGCTCCCGGTTCGGAGCTTCCAACTCCGACCAGGCCTCGGCCGTGTTCGTCCCCAAGACACTGTTCTGCAATCACCTGAACATCGTGCTTGCAAGCGACGCCGCGCGACGCGAGATCGTATCGGCGGCGGGCGACCGCGCCGATGCCACGATGGAGCGGCTTGCCGCCGACTTCGCCGCGGAGCCGGGCCGCTGGCCCGTGCTCGGGTTCTTCGGCGACGCGTGCCTCTTCGACACCGAACCGGATCGGGATCTCGCCGATAACACCGGAAATGCGGTCAGTGCGGCGGCAGCCTATTGGCGCATCTTCCTGGCCGCCCTGCGCGACCGGCCGCTGGCCTACGCAGGCAAGTTCGTCCGTCAGATGGCCTATGGCCTCGCGTCGGCATGGCCGCCTTATGCACTCGAGCCTGTCATACCGGTGTCCAGCGACGACGTGCCGCACGTGTCCGAGATCATGGCGCGGCACGGCCGGGCGCCCGAGCAAATCGATCTGCAAGGCGGATCAGTTCGGATCAGCCTGTTGTCCGATTTCCCGGGCATCGCCACCTATCTGTTCAAGGCATTGTCCGCTGCCTTCGTTATCGCCGTCATATTCTGGACGGTAGCCGCCGTGCGGCGTCGGTGCCCAGCTTTCGTGACGCGCGCAGGCATCGTGGTCGTGATGTGGGCGGCTTCGATCGCGACCGCCGCCGCCGCTCACACTCTCGACGTCTCGCGATATCTGATTCCCGCAGTGCCGATGGTGGGCCTCATGCTGTCCCTTTTCGCCGTCGAACTGACCGAGACGATAGGAGCTGATCACGCGGCCTCTGTTCGCGGATTCCCGTAGCCGGGTGGAGCGAAGCGCAACCCGGGGCATCTCTATCAACATCTACCGGCGGTCCCGGGTTACGCTGGCGCTTCACCCGGGCTACGGCACAAGGCTTATTGCGCCGTCTGCTGGCGCAGCTCCGCGACATCCTTCGCGGTGAGCTTCGAGCCCTTGGCGCCGAAACGGGCAGTGACATAGTTGGCAACCGCCGCGATCTCGTCATCCGAATAGGCGTTGCCGAACGCCGGCATCGAGAGCGCGCCGTCGGGCGTGGTGCGCTTGGTGCCTGACAGCACGATCTGCGCGACGTTGGTGGCCGCCGGATCGTTGACCGCCCACGAACCGGTCAGCGTCGCCGTCGGCGACACCAGGCTCTCGCCGGTCCAGCCGTGGCAGCTTACGCAGGCGCCCTCGAACACGATTTTGCCGCGGGCATCCGCGGTCACGCCTTCCTTGTGCGAGGCGGGCGCGGCAGGCGCCGTGGTCGCGGGCAGGTCGGGCGAGGGCTGCGGCGGCACGCTGCGCAGGTAGACGGCGATGGCGCGGACGTCTTCCGGCGCGAGCTGGCTCAGGCTGTTGTCGACTGCTTCGCCCATCGGCCCGGAAGCGGCGCCGTGGCCGAGCGCATGGCCGGTCGAGAGGTAGGAGACGAGCGCCTCATCGCTCCAATTGCCGAGGCCGGTGGCCTTGTCGGAGGAGATGTTGAAGGCGCGCCAGCCCGCCGTCACGGCGCCGGCAAATTTCTTGCGGTTGTCGAGCGCGAAGCCGAGATTGCGCGGCGTGTGGCACTCGCCGCAATGGGCGAGCGCCTCGGCGAGGTAGGCGCCCCGATTCCATTCCGGGCTCTTTGAGGTGTCGGGCGCAAAGCGCGTGTCCGGGTTGAACACCGCCGACCAGAACAGCATCGCCCAGCGCTGGTTGAACGGGAACGCCAGCGTATTCTCCGGCGCCGGCGCACGCACCGGCGGCAGGCTGAACAGATAGGCCTTCACCGCTAGCACGTCCGCATCCGTCATGTAGGTGTAGGACGCATAGGGCATCGCTGGATAGAGCATCGCGCCGTCATGGCGCTTGCCGCGCTGGACCGCGTTCAGGAAATCCTGGTCGCTGTAATTGCCGATGCCGGTTTCCTTATCGGGGGTGATGTTGGTCGAATAGAGCGTGCCGAACGGCAGCTTGAAGGCCAGCCCGCCGGCATATTCCTTCTCGCCCGGCTTGGTGTGGCAGACCATGCAGTCCGCCGCCTTGGCCAGATATTCGCCGCGCTCAACCTGGCTCGCTTTCTCCAGCGCCACTGGCGCGCCGGTCGGCTTGCCGGCGCGGTAGTCGGCGACGGCCACCTTGTTGCCACCGGAGAAATCAAGCGGGCCAGGACCACGGACGATCCAGACGCCGACCGCCACCGCCGCGATGACGATCACGGCAAGGCTCAACAGGATACGCATTGCCGGCCTCATGCCTTCTTCCCCACGGCGATCAGCGAACGGTCGATCGGCATCCGCCGCAGCGCTACGCCAGTTGCGGCAAGAATCGCGTTGCGCAACGCGGGCGGTCCGGCATTGACACCGGTCTCGCCGATGCCGCCGGGCGGCTCACCGCTCTTGACCACGTGCACCTCGATCTTCGGCATCTGGTCGATGCGCAGCATGCGGTAGTCATGGAAGTTGGACTGCTGCACGCGGCCCTTGTCGATGGTGATCTCGCCATAGAGCGCTGCCGTCAGCCCGAAGATCAATCCGCCCTCGAGCTGCGCCTTCACGGTATCAGGATTGACGGCGATGCCGGTATCGACCACCGAGACGACACGGCGCAGCCCCACTTCGCCCATCTCGTCGATCTCGGCCTCGACCACGGTCGCGATGAAGGTCTCGAACGACGGCTGCAGGCAGACGCCGCGGCCGACGCGCGGCGGCAGCGGCTGGTCCCAATTAGCTTTCTCCGCGGCGGAGTTGAGGACCGCAAGTGCCCGCGGCTTGCTCGTCAGCATGGCGCGGCGGAATTCGACCGGGTCTTTGCCGGCCTTGCGCGCCAGCTCATCCATCGCGCATTCGACCGCGAACACGTTGTTGTTCGGGCCGACGCCACGCCAGAAGCCGGTCGGCACCGCCGGCGGCTCGACACGGACATATTCGACACGAAAATTCGGGATGTCATAGGGCGCATCGACGGCGGCATCGATCGCGTCGATGTCGATGCCCTTCTGGAATGCCGGCGGTAGCCAGCGCGCCAGCACCGCCGAGCCGGCGACCTTGTATTTCCACGCCGCTACCTTGCCGTCGACCAGCGTCGCGGTGACGGTGTCGCGATAAACAGGGCGATAGACGTCGTGCTGGATGTCCTCCTCGCGGGTCCACACCACCTTCACAGGGTAATCGACCTGCTTGGCGATCCTCACCGCGGCAACGACCATGTCCGGCTCCAGCTTGCGGCCGAAGCCGCCGCCGAGCAGGTGGTTGTTGACTATCACCTTCTCGACCGGAAGGCCGGCGGCCTTCGCTGCTTCCGACTGCACCCGGCTCACGATCTGCGTGCCGGTCCAGACCTCGCAAGAATCCGGCTTGACATGGACGGTGGCGTTGATCGGCTCCATCGACGCATGCGCCAGGAACGGCATCTCGAAGCTGGCTTCGAACTTGTCACCGGTCGCAAGCCCCTTGGCGATGTCGCCGACCGATTTCGCAACCGCGCCGTCCTTCTCGCTGGCGGTGCGCAGATGCTGCCAGATTTCCTTCGAGCCGATCTTGGCGTTCGGCCCTTCGTCCCATTCGATCTTGAGCGCTTCGAGGCCCTTCTTGGCCGCCCACATGTGATCGCCGATTACGGCGACGAGGTCGTCGAGCACGACGATCTTGCGCACACCGGGGACTTTCTTCGCCGCGGTATCGTCGACTTTCCCGACCTTGCCGCCGAACACGGGACAGGCGGCGACGGTCGCGAACTTCATGTCGGGCAGCAGCGCGTCGATGCCATAGACCGCCTTGCCGTTGACCTTCTCCGGCGTATCCAGCCGCTTCAAGGGCTGGCCGATATAGACGAAATCCTTGGGGTCCTTGAGCGGGACGTCCTTTGGCGGCGTCTGGCCCTGCGCGGCGAGCGCCAGCGCGCCATAGCCGAGCTTGCGGTCGCTGGCGGCATGGGTGACCTCGCCCTTGGACGCCGTGCAGCTTGCAGGATCGACCTGCCATTCCGCGGCCGCGGCCTGCACCAGCATGGCGCGCGCAGTGGCGCCAGCGGTGCGCAACGGCTTCCACCAGGCGCGGATCGAGTTGGAGTTGCCGGTCACCTGCAGGCCGAAGGTGGGGTTGCCGTAGAGCTTGTCGTTCGGCGGCGCGTGCAGCAGTGCGACCTTGGTCCAATCGGCATCGAGCTCCTCGGCGAGGACCATCGAAATCGAGGTGTAGGTGCCCTGGCCCATCTCGACCTGCGGCATGATCAGCGTGGTATTGCCGGTCTCGTCGATGCGGATGAACGCATTCGGCGCGAACTTGCCCGCGGTTACATCAGGCGGCTGCACCGGCTCGTTCATGGCATAGCTCGCCGCGCGCAGCGGCAGATGGAAAGCGAGCAAAAAGCCTGTGGTGAGCCCACCGGTGAGGAGCGCGCGGCGCGAGACGCCGCCGGTGCTGTTTTCCTGGTGGAGTTTCTCTGCTGTCAGCATGATGCGCCTCCTACGACTGGCGGCCGGAAGCGGCCTGCTTGATCGCCTCGCGGATCCGCACATAGGTGCCGCAGCGGCAGATGTTGCCGGCCATCGCCGCATCGATATCGGAATCGTCGGGGTTCGGCGTCGCAGCCAGCAGGGCTGCCGCCGCCATGATCTGGCCCGACTGGCAATAGCCGCATTGGATCACTTCGAGATCGAGCCAGGCCTTCTGCACCTTCGCGCCGACAGGCGAATTGCCGACCGCCTCGATCGTGGTCACCGGCCGGTCGCGCACCGCGCTCACCGGCAGCACGCAGGAGCGCACCGCCTTGCCGTCGATATGCACCGTGCAGGCGCCGCACTGCGCGATGCCGCAGCCGAACTTGGTGCCGGTCATCCCCAGGATGTCACGCAGCACCCAGAGCAGCGGCATTTCGGGCGGCGCGTCGAAGGATTTCTGTTCGCCATTGATGGTGAGTATCGTTGTCATAAGCATACCCCAGATTCAGCGGCCGCGGGCAGCGGACGCGTCAACGAAACCGTATCGCATCGCGACGAGCTAGGAAGCGAGGACATGTTTCGCAATGCTAGTTCGTGCTAGCGATGCATAGGATGACGATCGTCATCACATAATCGTGTTCTAAGACATGCTGTCGAGAATGGATGACGGCCGCACCAAAGAACCGTGCGTTTTGAAAAGACGGCCTGAAGTGCCGAGCAGTGCAGCAACTGCTTAGAAAAGCGGCCGTCAGAGCTTATAGGCCGTGCGGAAGCCGCCCCAGTGCCGGCCGCGCACGCGGACAGGCACGTCGATCTCGCGCATCATCACCGTGGTGCCGTTGCCCATGTCGCGGGCGTAGCTCTGGATCAGATAGGCGCGCTGGTTGCGCCCGGCGGCGAGCCCCGCTGCATCGTTGAAGATGCGACGGTTGCGGCTGTTGGCGGCGTTGAAGGCGACATCGCCCGGCCGCTGCGGGTGCGAATAGATCTTGTTGTGCACCGGCAGATAGCCGTTGCGATCGATCATGGCGCAGAACGCCATCCGCGGATCCTTGGCGAGGAACGCCTCCTGGAACGGCGGCAGCGCGCGGTCGGCCCAATCCAATATCCTTGTGCGGTACTGCACCGGATTGGTGCCGGATATCTCGACATAATCAGTCTCGAACATGTCCTCGATCGTGAGGGCGCCGCTCGCGATCCCGTTCTCGAAGATCCTGGTCAGCGCCACGCCGGCTTCCATCGCGCGCATCACGAACTCGGTGTTCTCGTCGCGGATCGCCCATAATTTGTCTTCGATCTTTTCGAGCAGCCCCAAGGTCAGCGCCTCGAAGCGCGCCTGCGCGCCGGCCTTGGTCTTGTCGGCGATCCGGATCTTGACCGCGCCGACATCTTCAAGCGTGGCGGCAAGGCTCTGGTGCAGTTGCAGCCGTTCGGCCTCCGGTCCTGAGATCAGGATGCCGTCCATGGATATCTCATAGACCGGCGCGGTGATGATGCTGCCGCGCGCTTGCATCTCGAGCTTGAGGTTGCAGGGCAGCCGCTCGCCCTTGCGCGGGTCCTCGCGCTCGCCCTGCCGCAGCAGCACCGCGCAGCGCGATTTCAGCTTCTGGGCAAAGCTGGTCACCGCCCGGCCGGCCTGGGCGACGTCCTTGCCATGCGCTTCGGCCTCCCTGGTCGCATGATCGATCTCCGCGGCGCCGTCGCCGACCGCGACGATGAAGCTCGAGGCGGAGGCGGCATTCTGCGCGATCTCGCCGGTGGTCTTACGCTGCTCGGTCACCGCGCCGCGGACATGCTCGAACACCGGGCGAATCGCCTCGATCGACTGCGCGATACGGTGCACGGCATCGGCCGAGCCCGCGGCGTCCTTCTGCAGTGCCTCGATCTTCCTGGTGATCTCTTCGGTCGCGCCCTGGGTCTGCACCGCTAGCGCTTTCACCTCGGTCGCAACCACCGCGAACCCCTTGCCGGCGGCGCCGGCGCGCGCGGCCTCGATGGTCGAGTTGAGGGCGAGCAGGGTGGTCTGCCGCGCGATCTGCGCGATCAGGTTGACGACATTGCCGATCGCGGCGGAGGATTCGCGCAGCCGGTCGACATTGGCGCGGGCCTCGCGGGCCGCCGCGCCCGCTTCGTCGGTAAGTCGGCCGGCGTCGCGCACCTGCGCGCCGATTCCTTGCGCCGAATCGGTGAACTTGTCGGCGGCCTGCGAGAAGGTCTCGGCCGTGGTTTGTGCCGCATTGGTGCGGCCGGTCAGCGCATCCGTGCGCTCGCGGATGGTGGCAAGCGTCGCCGCGGTCGCCTCGGCCCCGCCGGCCACCGATTGGGCGGCGCGCTCGAGCTGCCGGATCAAGCCGCCGAGCTCGAGTTCGAGCAGTTCCAGGATCTCCTGGGCCGAGCCGGTATCGGGGGAGGTGTTATCCTCTGGCGCTGGCACCGTTGCGGCCGGAACTTTCGGTTCGACAGCCACCACCGGCTCCGGCACTCGCTTGCGAAACAAACCGAACGCCGCCATTTGGGTTCTCTTGCAAGTTGAAATGGACTGTCCGATTCTCTCATTCGTAGGTGAAGTCGTGGTTAACGGCTGCCTGATTTTCCGGCAGGCGGCACGGCCGGCATGCCAGATCACGCCGCAAGTCTTTGATTTTGGCCTGTCGGGGGCCTATAACGCCGCGCCTCATCCCCTTTTTCGAAAGACGATTCCCAAGGGACCTCGCATGGCCGGCCATTCCCAATTCAAGAACATCATGCACCGCAAGGGCCGGCAGGATGCCCAGAAGTCGAAGCTGTTCGGCAAACTGGCCCGCGAAATCACCGTCGCGGCCAAGCTCGGCACCCCCGACCCCGCCATGAACCCCCGGCTGCGCGCCGCGATCGTTGCCGCGCGGGCGGAAAACATGCCGAAGGACAATATCGAGCGCGCCATCAAGAAGGCCGCCGGCAATGAGGGCGAGAACTATGACGAGATCCGCTACGAGGGCTATGGCCCCGGCGGCGTCGCCGTGATCGTCGAGGCCCTGACCGACAACCGCAACCGTGCCGCCTCCGACATCCGCTCCTACTTCACGAAGTCCGGTGGCAATCTCGGCGAAACCGGCTCGGTCGCCTTCATGTTCGACCGCACCGGCATCATTGAATATGACCACAAAGTCGCTTCCGACGACGCGATGCTGGATGCCGCGATCGAAGCCGGCGCCGACGACGTGGTGTCGAGCGAAAGCGGCCACGAGGTCTACGCTTCGCAGGAATCCTTCCGCGAGGTCGCCAAGGCGCTGGAAGGGAAATTCGGCGAGCCGCGCAAGGCGGCGCTGACCTGGAAGCCGCAAAACACCATCGCCGTCGACGACGAGACCGGCGAGAAGCTGTTGAAGCTGATCGACCTGTTGAACGAGCACGACGACGTGCAGAACGTCTTCGCCAATTTCGAGATCTCGGACGCGCTGATGGCGAAGATGGGCGGCTAACTTCATCTCTCTCGTGATGCCGTCATGGCCGGGCTTGACCCGGCCATCCACGCGTTTCCACGCGTGCTGAAGGACGTGGATGCCCGGGACAAGCCCGGGCATGACGGGGTGGGTGTGGTGGTCGCTTTCCCCGTGCATGACCTCCCCGTTTGTGTTTCGTTCTCGAAACGCAGCGGTTATCACTACTCCATGACAGTCCAGCCGATTCGCAAGCCCACCCGCATCCTCGGCATCGACCCGGGCCTCCGCCGCACCGGCTGGGGCGTGATCGAAGTCGAGGGCAACCGGCTGGTTTTCGTCGGCTGCGGCTCGATCGAGCCGTCGGAACGGCTGCCATTGGCGAGCCGGCTGCTCGCGATCCATGAGGGGCTGGCTGCGGTGCTCGGCGACTACAGCCCCGAAGAGGCCGCGGTCGAGCAGACGTTTGTCAACAAGGACGGCGTCGCGACGCTGAAACTCGGCCAGGCCCGCGGCGTCGCCATGCTGGCGCCTGCAATGTTCGGCATCGAGGTCGCCGAATATGCGCCGAACCAGGTCAAGAAAACCGTCGTCGGCGCCGGACACGCCGAGAAGAACCAGATCGCCGTGATGCTGAAGATCCTGCTTCCCAAGGCCGAGCCGCAATCGCCCGACGCCGCCGATGCACTCGCGGTTGCGATCACGCATGCCCATCACCGCCAAAGCACCGCGCTGCGGCTGAGAGTAGCCAGCCTATGATCGGCAAATTGAAAGGCCTCATCGACTCCTACGGCGAGGACTACGTGATCCTCGATGTCGGCGGCGTCGGCTATCAGGTGCATTGCTCGGCGCGCACGCTGCAGGCGCTGCCCTCGCCGGGCGAGGCCGCGGTGCTCTCGATCGAGACCTATGTGCGCGAGGATCAGATCAAGCTGTTCGGCTTCCGCACCGACAACGAGCGCGAATGGTTTCGCCTGTTGCAGACCGTGCAGGGCGTCGGCGCCAAGGTCGCGCTCGCCGTGCTCGGCACGCTGCCGCCTTCCGACCTTGCGAACGCGATCGCGCTGCGTGACAAGGCCGCGGTCGCCCGCACACCCGGCGTCGGCCCGAAGGTCGCCGAGCGCATCGTCAGCGAGTTGAAGGACAAGGCGCCCGCCTTTGCCAATGTCGATCCCGCCGTGGTCCATCTTGCCGGCGCCATCGACAATGAGCGCGCGCCGCGTCCGGTGACGGACGCGATCTCCGCCCTCGTCAATCTCGGCTACGGCCAGCCGCAAGCCGCCGCCGCCATCGCCGCCGCCTCGCGCAGCGCAGGCGAGCAGGCGGAAACGGCGCAGTTGATCCGGCTCGGCCTGAAGGAGCTCGCGAAGTGAATGCTCAGACCGTAGGGTGGGCAAAGCGGAGCGTGCCCACCATCAACACTCCGCTCGTCATGGTGGGCACGCTTCCGCCTTCGCTCTTCGAGCTACGGCGGACAAGTCGCTTTGCCCACCCTACGATCGGCACGGAGCCGGCGTCGTGAACCCGCCCTCCCGCATCGTCACGCCCGAGCGTCGCGCCGATGATGTCGGTGACACGGCGCTGCGTCCGCAATCGCTGTCCGAATTCGTCGGCCAGGCGCAGGCGCGCAAGAATCTCTCGATCTTCATCGAGGCCGCGCGCAAGCGCGGCGAGGCCCTGGACCATGTACTGTTTGTCGGGCCCCCGGGTCTCGGCAAGACCACGCTGGCACAGATCGTCGCGCGCGAGCTCGGCGTCGGCTTTCGTGCCACCTCCGGCCCGGTGATTGCAAAAGCCGGCGATCTCGCCGCGCTTCTGACAAATCTCGAAGAGCGCGACGTCCTCTTCATCGACGAGATCCATCGCCTGAGCCCGGCGGTGGAAGAGGTGCTCTATCCGGCGATGGAGGATTTCCAGCTCGACCTCATCATCGGCGAGGGCCCGGCCGCGCGCTCGGTGAAGATCGAATTGGCGAAATTCACCCTCGTCGGCGCCACCACGCGCGCCGGCCTGCTCACCAATCCACTGCGCGACCGCTTCGGGATTCCAATCCGGCTGAATTTCTACACCGAGGAGGAGCTGGAGAAGATCGTCACCCGTGGCGCCCGCGTGCTCAACATCGGCATGAGTCCTGACGGTGCCAACGAGATCGCCCGCCGCGCCCGCGGCACGCCACGCATCGCCGGCCGCCTGCTGCGCCGGGTCCGCGATTTTGCGTCCGCAGCCGACGCCACGTCGGTCGACCGCGCTATTGCCGATCACGCGCTCTCCGCGCTTGAGGTCGATGCCGCCGGCCTGGATGCGATGGACCGCCGCTACCTCAGCACCATCGCGATGAACTATGGCGGCGGGCCGGTCGGGGTCGAGACGATGGCGGCGGCGCTGTCGGAGCCGCGCGATGCGATCGAGGACATCATCGAGCCCTATCTGATCCAGTGCGGCTACCTGCAGCGCACGCCGCGCGGCCGTCTCCTCACCTCGCACGCCTTCCGCCATCTCGGCCTCGCCGAGCCCTCGCGCGATCCCTCGCAGTTCGGCCTGTTCGGCAACGACGACGATTGATTTTGCATTCCCGTAGCCCGGGTGGAGCGAAGCGTAACCCGGGGCCGCTCGTAAACGTTGGCGCAGGAGTCCCGGGTTGCGCTGCGCTCCACCCGGGCTACGGAATCGCGCGTTCACATCCTCGTGCTGGACAACCCCTGACAATCTGCACAAACGCACCGCAATTCCGCTCCAATCGGACCCCATCAACGAGGGGCATCACCGATCATCCCCATGTTCTCACGGCGTCAATTTTTCAGATCCATCGGCGGCCTCACCGCCCTCACTGCGTCGACCTCGGCCTATGGCTTTGGCGTCGAGCCGGTCTTGCGGCTCCGCGTCACGCGTTACCATCTCACCCCACCGCGATGGCCGGTGGACTTCCCGCTGAAGATCGCCGTGATCGCCGACCTGCACGCCTGCGATCCCTGGATGTCGCTGGAGCGCATCGAGACGATCGTCGCGCGCACCAACGCACTTGAGCCCGACATCATCGTCATGCTCGGGGACTACGTCGCCGGCCACCGCCATGTTACGCGCTTCATTCCAGCAAGCGAATGGGCCGCGGTGCTGGCGAACCTCAAGGCGCCGCTCGGCGTGCACGCGATCCTCGGTAACCACGATTACTGGGACGACAAGACCGTGCAGCGCGAGGGGCAGGGGCTGACGGTGGCCCATCGCGCGCTCGAAGCGAACGGCATTCCGGTCTACGAGAACGATGCAAAGCGCCTGACCAAGGCCGGCCGCCCGTTCTGGCTCGCCGGCCTCGGCGATCAGCTCGCCTATATGCCGGCACGGCGTTTCCGCCCCGTGCGCCGTATCGGCGTCGATGATCTCGGCGCGACGCTCGCGAAAGTCACGGACGATGCGCCGGTCATCCTGCTGGCACACGAGCCTGACGTCGCGCTGCGCGTCCCCTCACGCGTGGCGCTGCAATTGTCCGGCCATACCCATGGCGGCCAGGTCCGCCTGCTCGGCTGGTCGCCCGCGGTGCCGCCGCGGCAGGGCGTCGAGCTCGCCTACGGCCACCTGCGCACCAATTGCGACGTCATCGTCTCCGGCGGCCTCGGCTGCAGCATCATGCCGTTCCGCATCGGCGTTCCCCCGGAGATCGTACTGGTGACGCTCGGCAAGTCCGGGCCGGCGATGGCGTAAGCTTATATTGGTTGGTCTCTGTGCAGTTGTGACGCAAGCTGTTAGCATTGGCGTCATGAGTTTGACTGGCGAAGACACCGAGAAGCTCCACGCTCTCCGAGCGGCGATCGACGAAGGGATGGCCGACGTCGAGGCTGGACGGGTTGTCCCCTGGGATTTGGAGGAGTTTCTGGAGCAGGCTCGCGAACGCGCGGCGTCGAGTTCAAAATGAACGTTTCCCTCGACGGCGAGGTCCGCGACGGCCGCCATCACATGCAGGTCCGCGTCTATTACGAGGACACGGATTTCCCTGACTGGACGTTGTCGTATTAGGCAGTACTCATCGTTCCTGTTTTGTGGCGGTCTTCTGAGAAAAGCTTCATGCTGAAAAGGGCAGCGGCATTCAGGTACGGTGTGTATTCGTAGGGCATCCGCTTGCGCACCGGATGCACTATAATGCAGTCGACCAAGTTACGGAAAGCGTCCCTCATCTCGGCCATCATCACCAGGACCGCACCCGACGGACCGATCACCGGCTCGACTTCAGCGCCTGGACGATCGACGCAATCATCGTTGGGTCCGCACCACGACCGGCCAGAGTTTCTAAGGTAGCGCGCATGACCGTCCGTTCCCGACGCGAAGTCGTCACCTTCAAGAACTCTTTCCGGGTCAGGGGCATCGATAGACTGTTGCCCGCCGGCGCCTATGAGGTCGTCATCGACGAGGAGACGATCGAGGGGCTATCGTTCGAGGCGTTCCGCCGCGTCGCCACCATGATCAAGGTGCCGGTGGAAGGCTCGCGCGGGTTGGCGATGCAGGTGGTCTCGATCGGCTCTGTCGATCTGGCCGACGCCCAACGCATCGACGCGAGCGCATCCGATGGCTGACGAACCGCTCGATCTCGACAGTCACCGCGGCGTGACGGCGCAAAAGGCAACCGACATCCGCCGTGCGCTCGCGGAGGTCGAGACCCATGCACGGGAACTGCGCGAGCGCCGGGCCGAGGTGGAGGACCATCTGTTGTCAATTCCCGCCGCGTCATGGCCGGAGGCGGCCGCCAAGGCGCGCTATATACTCAAGCTGTACGCCGCGGGCCTGCCGCCCGAAGACACAAGGCACCGCGATCTCGTCGCAGCCGTGCTTGAGGATTTTGTCCGGCTTGCCGAGCAGAGCTGAGTCGGGTACCGCGGCACGCTTATGAAGGAGTGGCTGACATGACGCTCACGCACGGTCGCTTCATCGCTTACGAATACGACAGGATGGTCGTTCTGTTCTCGATGCTCGACGGCGAGAAGGAGATTCCCTGCGCGGTCTCGACCTCCGCCATGGATGAACTGGAAGGTGTGGTGCGCGCGAGAGCGGGTCAGCGTGAGGCACAGGAGGCTGAATACCGAATACTCGGTCGGATGCTCCGCGACGCAGCCAGGCACGAGAAATATGCCACGATCGTGGACATCTCTCGCCAGCTCGCGCTGACGGGCTATCGACGCAGCGAGATGATCGGCTTGAAATGGACGGAAGCGGACACCGAGTCGAGTTGCTTGCGGTTGGACGACAGTAAGGAGGGTGAATCCATCCGCCCCATAGGGCTGCCAGTCGTCGAATATCTCGAGCGACGGCGCCCGGATAATGTCTGCACACACGTCTTCCCGGGGCAGGGCGAGGACAACGCATTCGGCAGCTTCCCGAACCATTGGAAGCATCTCTTCGAGGACTCCCCACTATCCGAATTACTCCTCACGTCCTACGCCACAGCTTCGCGAGCATCGCCAACGATATCGGCTTTACCGAGGTGACCATTGCGGCGCTGGTCGGCCATGCCAAGGGTTTGGTGACAAGCAAGTACATCCATACGCTTGACACGGCGCTCATCATGGCTGCGGATACGATCTCTGGCTATATTCAAGGGCTCCTTGACGGCATCGAGTTCAAGCAAACCGCCTACGCGTTGGACCGCGATTCGCGAAAGGCCGCGCTGGCTCGCTTTCTGAAGAGGGCTTCGGGCGCCGATTCGATCGAGGCCGAAGAGGCGGGCCGCTTGGCTGCCTAGGTGCCGTTGGCCAACATCAACCATGACGCAATCGCTTTGAGGCGGCGAGTATCTTCGGCCGCTAAGGGGAATACCATATGGCAGCCCATCTCTAGCCCGTCGCGTAGCGCAGTGCTGTCATCAAATCCGGGAGGGCTGACCGGATGCGTGAAGAGCGGCTACGCGTCAGAGTGCGAGCGCGTCCTCATTCGGCGGTGTAGTCAAGAGCGGACGTCGCCGGAGATCCCAGAAGGACTAAACGGCGAGATGTCAGGCACACACGTCAAGGTCGACCTTGGCAGCTACGAACCGTGGACGCGCGCGCCGCTGTAGCGACTGGTCAGTGGAAATGGAGTCTTATCACCGACCGAGATTTAGAAGCCACAGTCTCTGTAGTCCCTTCTGGCAAGCCGGAAATGCGAGCCGACAGCAATGAAGTCAACATCCAGACATTGATTTCCTCGACGATATTGGCCCAAACCGTCGCATCGAAGGTATTCGAGATTGATCCGCCAGCGCTTCTCGTGCGGAGAGTAGGTTGCAAAATCATTCTGGGCGCTCGGAGGCCCCTTGCAGATGGCCGCGATATATTGTCGAACTTCGGCAGGCAGATCGTCGATATGATGAGGATTCCAAGGATCATTCTTGGTGACGGCGCTGCCCATGGAAGCAGCCGTCGCCACACTGCAAAGCAGAAGGAAAAGGGCCAACAACGAGGTTCGCATTGTCATTCGGCACTCCTCTGTGAGTGGCTAACAATCCGACCGAGGCAAATGGGCTGGTCTACTACTCTGACCGTGCGGTCTATTGCTCCCTGAGATCACGCGTCCTCGGCATAGACAATCCTCATCCCGACGAAACTATGGATCTCGCCGCAGGCGTCAGCGCGCGAAAGCGACCGGTGCGAGATAGCTATCGCGCGCTCCGGGCTTCTCGGCCGGGAAGGGCGGGAAGGGACTGGCGCGATGAAGCAGTTCGAGCGCCTCCCGGTCGAGCACTGTATTGCCTGACGATTTGGATATTTCGCTTGCGATCACTTCCCCCGCACGATTCAGGTCGAACCGCAGCACCGTCGTTCCCGAGGCACCATGCGCCGCCGCCGGGTACCTTTTGAAGCGTTGTAGATGACCGAACACGAGGGCGTTATAGGCCTTCGCGCTTGCCTGTGAGAACTGACCGGCATGCTCCGTCTTCGGCGGCGCGCGCGTCTCGGGCGCGAGCGGCTGTACCTGCGGCTTTGGCTCCTCGATTTGCTTTGGCGTCTCTTGAGGCAGGGTGACTTCGGCCTGTGCTTGCGGAGGTGGCGGCTGTTCGACCTTCTCGACTGGCTGCTCCTGCTTGGGCTGCTCCTTGGGTGTCTCCTCCGCCTGTTGCATGGTCGGGCCGACCGCGATGTCCTGGTTCTGGACCTCGGGCGAACTAGCTTCGATTGGGGCGAGGGTCACGCTTATCGCAGGAATGATGTTTGGCTCGACGGGCCTGCGGGAATACCACAGTGCAATGGCGGCCACGATTGCGGCATGCGCGAGCAGGATTGCCAGCGCCGCTAGCATCCAACGTGATAGGCCGCGATTGTCAGGCAGATGCAGGGCGTGGGCGTTCATGGCTTCGTCGCCGGCGCTTCAAGCCCAACCAGGGCAAGCTTGAGATAGCCGGCGTCCCGTAAGGTGTTCATAACCTCGATCAGCTCGCCATAGCTCAGCGACTTGTCGGCTCGGACGAAGATCGTTTCGTCCTTGTGGTTGTTGGTGGCAGTATCCAGCGCACGAGCGAGGGCTTCGCGCGCCACAACGTTTTCGCCGACGGCAATGGTCCGGTCCGGTTTGATCGTGACGAAAACCGGCTTGTCCGGGCGAGGCTGCTCGGGTGCCGTGCTCGCGGGAAGGTTTACGCCGATGTCGACGGTCGCAAGCGGCGCGGCTACCATGAAGATGATAAGCAGCACCAGGATCACGTCGATAAAGGGCGTGACGTTGATCTCGTGCTGGATCTCGAGATCATCGCCGTTCGAACGAGAACCAAGACGGACGGCCATGGCGATCACTCCGCAGCGCGTGGCAGGACCACATCGCGGGGCTGCCCGCGGCTGATCAGAAGCAGGAGCTGCGCCGAGGCGTCACTCAGGAGCGCGCGATAGCCGGCGATCACGCGGGCGAGATGGTTGTAGATCACGACGGCCGGGATAGCGGCCACAAGCCCGAGCGCGGTGGCGAGCAGCGCCTCGGCAATGCCGGGCGCAACCACCGCCAGGTTCGTGGTATGGGATTCCGAAATGCCGATGAAAGAGTTCATGATCCCCCAAACCGTGCCGAACAGGCCGACAAAGGGGGCCGTCGCGCCGATGGTGGCAAGAATGCCAATGCCGCGCGAAATCTCTCGCGTCATCGCCGCTTCCACACGTTCCAGCCGAAGCGCGACACGCTCCTTGAAGCCGTCGTCGACGATACCGTCGGACAGTTCCGCCTCGCGCGCCGTCGAGAGGATCAGCTGCGCGACAGCATCGCGGTCGCCATTGCATTCATGCGCCGCCTCCGTGAGGCCGCCGCCTTCCTCCAGCATTCTCACCCGCCGCAGCGCGCGGCCCCTCCCGACGCGCAGTTCGATGGTCTTGGCAAGCCAGACCGTCCAGGTCACGAGCGAGGCGAAGGCGAGCCCGATCATGACAGCCTTCACGACGATATCGGCGTTGAGGAACATTCCCCACGGCGACAGATTCCGCGGCAGCAGGGAATCCGGAACTTGCGCGACCGCAGGCTGCGAGTGGATGGCGAGGGCCGCAAGAATGAGGCCACTCGGCAGCAGCCGGAGCCAAATTCTGCGCTGAGGCTTTGTTTTGCTGTATTTCATCTCGTTCTTTCTCGTCTCAATCGGCCCCCACTTTTGCCCCTACCTGTGGGCCTGCTCGCGCTAACCAGTCGCTAAAGCAATCCCTCAAGGTGATAATTCACGCCGGCTTTGACTTGGTTGACCTCGGTCTTGACAGTCACGTTCGTGCCGAACGAATTGACGAACTCGAGCCCTTTGCTGCCGAAGTCGAGATGGTCGTACTCGAGCTTCGCCGACCAGTGTGATCCCAGCATGTATTCCAGGCCACCGCCCGCGATCCATCCGGGACGGGTGGCGTGAGCAACAGTGAGACCGTCGAGCCCGCTATTCACCTCCATACGATAATCGGCGTTCATCAACGCGGCGCCGCCCTTTGCGTAGAGCATTAGCGGCCCGGTGACATAGCCGATCCTGCCGGTGAGGGTGTCATACCAGTTGTGGTCGCTGGTGATCGAGAGCGCCGCCGTGCCGGCGGGATCAACGAAATTGGCTTTACCCTGAGCTGACGTCCAGGCGAGTTCGCCTTCGATCCCGACCAGCCAGTTCGGAGCCACCAGAAAATTGTAGCCGGCCTGCAAGCCACCGAGCGCGCCCGCCGGATTGGTTCTGTCGGTGCCGATCGGCGTGGCCACGTGCTCGCCGCCGCTGAAGGCGCCACCGAAGTTGGCGCCGACGTAGGGACCGGCCCAATAGTAAGCTGTCGGTGCCGAGTTACGGACCTTGGTGTAGAAGCCAGGCAGAACGCCGGCAACCTTCTCCGGAGCCCCGAGCTTCTGCGAAATGCCAAAGTAGTATCCGCGCCGCGGTCCGTATTGAGGCGCAAACACACCGATGCCGGCACCGTTGCGGATCTGGTAAATGTAGTCGGTCAGGTTTACCACGTCGAAACGAACCGTAACCGGCAATCCGTTCCAGCCATGGGCGAACTCGTGCGACACGCCGGTATTGATCTGCCAATAGGATGGCAGGTGGTCGCAGTTGGGGCAGACTACCCCTGGCGGCAAATTCGGGGGGTCCGTGCGCAAGCCGCTACCGTAGATGAACGTTGCGCTCGCGGTGGTGCCGTCCAACCAGCTGTTGGTGTCGGTCCACCGGTATGCGACCCTTCCAGAACCTGTATAGGTTTGATCGTGGTCGGTGTGGATCCAATTGTTCTGGATGTAGACCAGGTCGTCTGGACTAAACAGGGTCTGATTTGACACGACAGTGTGTGCGTGCTGGACCCCCCACGCCCAACTGGTGTCAGCAGAGAAGCCGCCATACCTGAATCTTAGTTTCAGTTCGGCACCGTAATTCTCGGCTTTGTCATAGTTGAACGCGGTGAGCACGTAGGCCTGGCCGAACTGGCCATCGTCGAGGAGGTCCCTGGCGGTCTTGTAGTAGATGCTGCCGCCGAGTTCGAGGGTCGGACAGTTTGCGGCTGCGACCGGCGCTTTGGAGGGTGTTGCGCCTGGTGTCGTCGGACATTGCGGCAGCAGTTGCTGCGTGAAGCCCGCGTCGTACACATTCGCCCGTTCGGGTTGGATCGCACCGACATTCTGGAGAGGAAAGCCGGCCACCTGGCCGGGCAGCACGGCCGCCTGATCGGGGGTGATGATTGGGGTGCCCGCGGTAGTGCCATTAAAGATCTGGGTCGGAATCGTTCGACCAAGCACTTGTTGTGGCGGTTCGAACGTTCGCATGTAACCGATGTGCAGGACGGTCGACCACCATGGCTTGTAGGTCAGGCTCGCGCGCGGGCTGAGCTGGTTCGCGTCGACGTACTGGTAGATTTGATCGAACCGCAGGCCGTAATTTAACGTGAGTTCGTGGGTCAGCCGCCATTCGTCCTGGGCGTAGGCCCCGAGCTGCCAGCCAAACAATTTGCTGCTATCGAGAATGTTGAAGGGCCTGTCGATCGCCGTCAGGCCGCTCGGATCGTTCGGGTCTAGCGGCTCGACGGTGCTTACGGTTGCGATCTGGCTCTGCTCGCCGTTGGTGTAGAAGCCGGCGCGAAGAGTGTGCGCATCGTTCAAGCGGTACGCGAAATCGCCCGACACGCCGTTCAGGAAGGAACTGCGATAAACATCGGATGCGACATTGTTGATGAAGAGATCGCCCACCGGGTCGGGAACGAAGTGAACATCGCTATAACGCGAATAATACGCGAGCTGGGCATCGAAATTGCCCTCCGACTTCTGCCAGGCAATGACGTTGTAGGCGTTCTTCTCATATTGATTTTCATTGAGGGTGGCCGAATCGAAGCTACTTTTGCCGAAGGCTGTATAGGGGGGAGCATTCGGGTTGGGGATGCCATCCGGGTTGAGGCAGGGGTTCGCGGGATCGAAAGGACCGCCGCAAAAGCCTCCCACATTACCCGGCTGTCCGGGATTGTTGGGAATCTGATAACGGGTCTCGCTGAAACCTGAAATGGTGACCACGCGCGCCGTCGGATCAAGCACCGTGGACGTATAGGCGAAGAACCTGCCCTGTTCCGAATGATCGTGAATGGCGTTGAGGGTAGCTATGGGATTCTGGAGGCCGAGGCCGGTGCTCAAATAGCGGCCGGTGACGTAATAGTCGGTGTTGCCCTCAACCCCGCCATATTCGAAGCTCGGTGTAATGGTCTGGCGGCTGCCGCCGTAGATACTGACGCTGCCGCCGGAGAGCGCCGCTCCGCTCTTGGTCGTGATGTCGAGGATGCCAGCCGTATGCAGGCCATATTGGGCCGGCAGCGCGCCGGTGATCAGTCCTATGCTGCCGATGAAGGAGGTCTCAAGAAGCTGCGAGAAGCCCGACACGCCATCGGGCAGCAGAATCCCATTGATCCGGTACTGAACGTTAGCATGCTCATTGCGAACGTGAAAATCGCCCGAGCTCGTCGAATCCTGATAGACACCCGGAAATTGCAGCACGACATCTTTGAGCGGAGCGGCGTTTCCCTGCGGGAAGTTCTCGATATCCCTCTGGCTAAGTTGATAGTTCGTCGTGCCAACCTTGGGCATGATGACGTTGTCGCGCCGCTGGTCGAAGGTCTGGGTCTGCTGGACGACTTGGCGATTCGCCGCAGCTTGGGCCTGTTCCGCGCTTGGCACGGCCGTCGCTGTCGACGGTGGATTACGCACGACCTGCCTTGGCGGCGGCGTTCGCGGCCGCCGCCGCTCGACAGGCGCGGCGACCCGGGTCTCGGGCAGAACGTTGGCTCCCGGAGGCGCGGCCTGCACGGCCGGCGTTGATTGCGGGGTCGGCGAATTGGCCGGTGACTCTGAGGGCGCCGGCGTGGCCGAGCTTTCCGGCTGCGGCGAAGGTTGCGCGGACGGGGAGGCACTCGGCTGCGGCGTCGAACTCGTCCCCTGGGGGGCCGGGCTGGGGGCTTGGGCGAGCGCGGCTGCACCCGATGCCACCACGAGCGTGAGCGACGATGCCGACAGCAAAATGCCGCGGAAGGTGCGAAAGAGAAACGGAGTGCCCATGAAGGAATGTTTCCTGACTGAACGCCTGCCCGCGACGCAAAAGCGTCGTCGTACGGAAGGAGCTTCGGCCCCGGCTCGCGGCGCGCCCCCATGGCGCGGCGCCAGCGGGATCGAAGCAGCGATGTCAGGAAATCGGAGGTCCGCGTGATTCAAACGCGGCCCGCGGCGGTTGTAGCAAGAAGCGGAAATGATCGATCGGATGATCGATCCTCGCATCAGCAAATTCCACGAGCAGCGCTGGCGGAGTTGGCGCTAGGCCGTTGCCCATGACCGCAGTGGCCATGCAGATTGGACAGAGATAGTCGGGATGGCTGTCTGACGGGCTATGACGATTCTGGCCGCCATCGGCGCCCGCTATGGCGGCAATCAGCACGCCGGAGCGCTCGGGCACTTTCCCGGCGAAGCCGTGAACGTGACCGAAGGCCAGCGTCAGGTTGATGACGAGCGCGATCAGCGCAAGCCATGAACCGTGCCTATTATGTTTCCGAAACCAACGCATCCGGAAGCAATGCCCTTCGCTCGAAGCCGATCTTATCCAAGCTTGTCGTAACATCAAAGGGTCGAAAATTGGCCTTGCGGTCGAAAATCGACCAGCCGTCGGGCGAAGACCTAAGTTATTCGACGGGGACCGGTGATGATCGTCTCCGGACCGCCTAATTAGCGCGACCTCAGGAAAAGAATCACATCTCGCGGACTTGGCACCCGAGCCTGGCAGCGGTGTTGTCTGTGCCCGCGTAGCGACATCGGTTTCCAACTTCACAGGTGGAAGTCGGGGTACTTGCGCCGGCCAGCGTCTAAACCAGCGGGCCCTCTTGAGCTGTCGCAGTTATGCCGGAGATTTGCGGGATAGCCAGGGCGAGAGACAGGCCACAAGCGAGAAACTTCACTGTGCCTTGCAAATCGGCGTTGGCCGTTGCGCCGGTGCCGGATGATCCTTCTTGTATCGAGCCAGGATCGGCTCGAGGGTTTCCTTTGGCCAAAATTTTGGAGCCCGGATTTCGTTCAAACAGGAGGCGTTCCAATATAGTCCCACGCCGGATAGCGACCGGCCGGCCGCAACTGCTCGCGCGACGGCTTCGATGTCGGCAGAGTCAGGATAGATGTAAAGCGTCGTCGGATTATCCTTCACCATCGCGATGATTTGGCCGGCGTCCAATGGCGACCAACTGGTGCAGCCGTTGCTGCGGCCGCCAGCGTAATCCTCTAGTGTTCCAAAGGGAACGTAACCGTCGCGGTTTGCGTACGGACTGCGTGGATCCTTTCGAAGACAGACGTTCCTCAACAACTCGGCCGGATGCCCGCCGATCTCGCGCTGTCGGGCATTTGCCGTCTCGCCCCCGCCATCAAACTGAACAAACGAGCGTATCAGAACCGCGTCTTGTTTCGCCGAAACACGGTAGTAGCCTTTGAAGGACATCGTCGTCTCGCCTGTTACATAGGCCCCGCCAGTCGTCAGAGTTGAATCCATCGCGTTGCCGAAGTTCTTCGCGCAGCGTCTTCCGTTCGCGAAATCCGCGACGCCTTTCAAATCGCGACCGCCGCCGTGACCCGACGAAATTGCACGAAACGATCGCTCGGATTCGCAGATAACGTAGAACCGGCGCGCCAATTTGCCTTCGCCTAAATCGTTGGGACGCGTCGCGTCCATCGCGAAGTAGCAAGGATTCTTCACCGCGCCTTGGTTCACTTTTTGCTGGTAAAGCGCACGCGCCCTCTGCAACACCACTTCTGTGATTTGACCTTCGCCTTCGCCGACATGGGCCCTCAGCCAAGCCGGAACGTTCAACGGTTGCTGCGCGGCAAAAGACCGCGGCGGCGCCAATAAGGCGATTACGATGATCAAGAGGCTGAAGATCAGAAGGATGGATCGTAACCGCACCGGATCAATTCTCCTGTTTCCAATCCTTGTTCACGCAAGTTCAAGCATCGCAGTGTATCCAACAGTTAGCGCGGGCTCTCGCGGCGGGACAGCGAGCTACTGCACGGTCCCTTGCGCCTTCTCCCGATCACATGTAATGTTATAACATGACGTTTCGGATCGCAATGAGCTCAGGGGGCATTTCGCATCAAGTTGCTAACGCCTCCTTCCGCTCGATCCCGGCCCGAACCCGACCATGCGCGGATCAGCGATCGACGATATGGCGAAAAGCGCCGCCCCCACGAAACGCAAGGAGATAACAACACCATGGCCGATGCTGCACCCCAGATTCCCGTCACGGTTCTGACCGGCTATCTCGGCTCTGGGAAGACCACGCTGCTGAACCGCATTCTATCCGAGACGCACGGCAAGCGCTTTGCGGTGATCGTGAACGAATTCGGAGAGGTCGGCATCGACAACGATCTCATCGTCGACGTGGACGAGGAGATTTTCGAGATGAACAACGGCTGCATCTGCTGCACGGTCCGCGGCGACCTCATTCGCATTATCGCGGGGTTGATGCGGCGCAGCCGCGGCTTCGACGGCATTGTGATCGAGACCACGGGGCTCGCAGATCCCGCGCCGGTGGCGCAGACCTTCTTTGTCGACGAGGATGTCCGCCGCAAGACGAAGCTCGACGCCATCATCACCGTCGCGGATGCCAGGCATGTCCTCGAACAGATTGGCCGAGCGCCGGAAGCGCAGGAGCAACTTGCGTTCGCCGACATCGTTCTCGTCAACAAGGTCGACCTTGTCGATGCGGGCGGCCTCGCAACGGTCGAACGTCGCATCAGAAACATCAACCCTTATGCGAAGATTCACCGAACGGAGCGCTGTGGTATCGATCTCGCCCAGGTCCTGGGACCAGACGCCTTCAATCTCGAGCGCATCCTCGAAGTCGAGCCGGCATTCCTCTCCGAAGCGCACGAGCACGAACATGACGACGGGATCGGCAGCATCTCCCTAGTCGCCGATCGACCGATGAAGCCCGGCAGGTTCGTGTCCTGGATTCAAGATGTCACCCAGCGCTACGGAACGGACATCCTGCGCATGAAGGGCATCGCATCCATGGAGGATGACGATCGTCGGTTTGTCGTTCAGGGCGTGCACATGCTCATTGAAGGCGGAAGTCAGCGTCCCTGGAAGGAGCAGGAGCCGCGCCAGACACGCCTTGTTTTCATCGGGCGTGACCTTCCGAAGGACCTGCTCAGGCAAGGCTTTGAGGCTTGCTACGCCTAAAGGGAGTGCAGATGGGCAAGATCGTAGGATTCGTTTCGAAATCCGAACTCGAGCGGCTTCGCCTCATTCGCGAAGCCCGCGCGATATATGAGAGCATCTTTCCACCGGCCGATGCGGTTGACGCGTGGCCCAATGACCGAGCCGGCAAGGGTAAGGCGACCGGGTTGAAAGGGTCCTCGAGCAGAAATAATGCGTATGACCGGCCGTTCATCGCCGCTCGATAGCCATGTTTTCCTCGTCCATTAATGATCGCCAAACGACGCGGCCATTGCGCGTTCGGCCGATGGCTGTAGTTTCTGGCTAGGAACGCGAGAAGGGGAACGGCTCCTTGGCAGGGGCGAAATCGATCTCGGCGCGGGCCTTCACCCGGCCATGCGGAGCCTGTCTCGCGCTGGCGGCGCTGATGCTGCAGTTCGCGTTGTCGTTCGCGCACGTCCACAAGCACGATCTCGCCTTTTCAGGCTTCGGCCGCACCAATGTCGAGAGCCTCAGGCACGCTGGGCCACCACGGCAAGCCGTAACGCAGCTGCCGGCGCGGCTGGCCGATCACGATGACAATTGCCCAATCTGCTTCTCGGGCTTGCTGCTGTCGAACTCTTCATTACCGGATGCTTCGGTAAATCTGCATCTGCCGCAATTCGCTGAGACTGATCGTGCGTTCAATCCAGTTTCCGATCGGGTGTTTCAACAGCGTCACGCGGCATTCCTGGCCCTCGCGCCCCCGCCGTCTGAGGCCTTTGCCGCCCCTTCCGTCTTTGCCGCAGGACATGTCTTGCGTAGCGCGGCGCAAGGCGCATGCGTCACCTGGTGCGCGACCGCGCTCCGAGCGCGTTTGAGACCGCCGTCCCCGCTTTCTTCGGGGCGCCTCATTCCTCGATTCGGCAGATAGACCATGATCAAACGCGTATGTTGCGGCTGCGCGATCCTTCTCTTGTTGTCCGTTAACCTCGCCGAGGCGCATCCCCATGTCTGGGTCACCTTCCACAGCGAAGTCCTTTACGCCGCTGATGGCACCATGACGGGTGTCCGCCACGCCTGGACCTTCGATGACATGTTTTCGGCCTATGCGATTCAGGGCATCTCTCATGCGAGCAAGGGTCAGTACACGCGGGAAGAGCTCGCCCCTCTCGCCCAGGTCAATGTCGATTCGCTGAAGGAGTAGGGCTATTTCACCTTTGCGCGCGCCGACAGCAAGAAAGTGAAGTTTTCGGATCCAGTCGACTATTGGCTGGAATACAAGAACGCCGCCCTGACTCTCCATTTCACCTTGCCTTTGAAAGCGGCCGCCACGGCAAAGGTCATGCAGATTGAGGTCTACGATCCCACGATCTTCGTGGGTTTCGAATTTGCCAAGGATAAGCCGGTTTCCTTGAGCGGCGCGCCGCAATGCAATCTGACTTACGATCTGCCGCACCAGCCGGCGGAACAGTTGCGGCTCACTCAGCTTAATAGCGATCCGCTCGATGCCTCCAGCACCTACGGAGAAACTTTCGCGAACAAGATGCTGGTGAAGTGCCCATGACCAGACCGCGCGCCGTCTCCGCCACTGCCCTCGTGGCGATCTTATCGCATTTGCAGGCGGCATCGTGTCGGTCTGGAGCGCGCCGTTTGGTGCGCCGCATCCTGCAGCAGCGGCATCTCCGCTTCGGGCGTCAGCGGCTGGATTTTCGCCGAGCAGGCCGCCTTCTACCGTTCGCTGTCGGGCTTCATCCGGGCCAGCAAGGAAGATGGAGCCGCGATGTAGGGTCTGTTCGGCATCTCGTTTCTCTATGGCGTCTTTCATGCTGTGGGCCCAGGACACGGCAAGGCCGTCATTTCTTCCTATCTCGTCGCCAATGAAGAGACCTGGCGCCGCGGCGTTGTCCTGTCATTCTCGTCCGCTGGCATCCAATCCGTTGTTGCCATTCTTGTCGTGGCCATAGCCGCGGCTCTACTTGGCGCGACGGCCAAGGTGATCGGCCTCGCCGTCCACGTCGTCGAGATCGTCAGCTATGGCCTCGTCATCCTGATCGGCCTGCGGCTTCTCTACGTCAAAAGCCGTGGTTTTCTCATTGCCTTCCGCGAACTGAGGTGGGCCGATGCGTCTGTCCTAAGCGTCGCCTCGGGTTATGGCGGCAAGACCTTCCAGCTTGGCGCTCCGCGCCTTGGCGCGATCGCCATGCGCGGCGGCCAATGCATGCTCGATGGATGCACGGCGCCAGCGAATGCATTCATTCGCGGACCGCAGACGCTATGGCTATCGTGGTGCCATTCCTTACTCAGGCCGCGAAGATGAAGCGTGTCCCCGTATAGGAGCGCAGCAGCTTGTTCGGCATCTCGGCTTTGGCCATTTCGTAGAATGGCTCACCAGTGCAGTGCAGTGGAATTACGTACTCGATTTCCATGCTCTTCAACGCAGCGATCGTGTCGCGCACATAGTCTTCCTTGTAAGGCGCAAGGTGGAACCCGCCAATCACGGCATAAACCTTGTTGATGCCCGAAGCCGCCTGTGCCTGCTTGATCGCGTTGATCACCCCGCGATGACTGCAGGACGTCAATACGATCAATCCGCGGCCTTTTAGATTGAATGCTGTCGCGATCTCATGCCGGAACTGGTCCGGGATGACTGCCTTCGTCCGTTCGTCCTCCGGAAGCCGCTCGGCATAGCAGCCAAAGCCGTGGTCGACGCCCATCTTCATGGCACTGGGCGATAGCAATTTCTCAAAGCTCGCCTGGCCGATGTGGCCGGTGGTGAAGCCGTGGTCGGCGATGAGGGCCGGTTCTTCTGCGTATGTGACCGCAACATTGGCGTCTTCCAGTGCCTTGCGATCCAAGGCTCCGAAGTCGCCGCGTACCGGCGGAGCTGTCCATTCGCGCGAGCAGAATGCCTCCTCGCCGCCGACGTAAATCGGCAGCTTGGCTTTCAGCTTGCTGTTGTTTTGCCGTAAAAAGCCGGCGAGGCCGCCAAAATGATCGTAATGACCGTGGCTCAAGACAAGGGCGTCAAGCGCGGCCGGATCGATGCCTACGAGATTGGCGTTGTTGACCAGCGCGTCCGGTGTGAAGCCGAAATCCATCAGGACATTTCGTGTTTCAGTGCCGCGCTGCGACTCGACGTGCATCGACAGTCCGAACTCACTGATCAGCGTTTTGCCCGGCGGCTTGCCACCGCCGATGCCCCAGCCGAAGTGTTCGATCTCGACATCAGAAACCTTCTGGCTCGGCGCGACAGCGAATTGATAGCTGTCGACCACCACGCATACCGCGACACGGTCAATCTCGGGCACCTTGCCGGCAATCGTTTCCGCGCGCACTGGCTTCGCGCCGCCCATCAACGTCGCCACAATAGCGCTGAACAGGACAGCACCGCCACCGCACACCACGTCGCGTCGATGAATCGCATTGCACTGGCAAATTAACATGATCAAATCCTCCCCTGCGTGACCTCTGCTGCCGCAAGGCGTCACGTGGAAACGCACTCCAGGGCGGAGGCGTTGGGGTGCCGAACACACCAGCGTCTGGCAGCCCGCACACCGAGGATTGGGGGCATCCTATCCCGCGCTTGCCACCGTGGCGAGTCTCATTCTGCCTCGGCGAGGCCAAGCGCAGTTTCGACTTGCTGCAAATAGACAGTCACCAATCAGGATAGCGAGATGCAATCGCACGGAGCCGCGCAAGGTCGTAATGCGCGCGTTAGAACTCGAGAACATGCGGATCTTGTTGTGTCGCCGTGTCCAACTCGGACGAGCGTGAGCGGCGGCCTGCGAGCGCTACTCCGACCGCTTATCGAAACGATCGCTGGGCTTAGACTGGCGAACTTCCGACTGACGTCGTCAGCTGCCAAGCTATCTGAACTTGCCGACGATTTTCCTTCACATCTGCTTACTGGCTCGAGCGTGGCAAAGCTGGAGTTTCGGTTCGCGCGCGCATATCGCGCTGTAAAAATAGAGGAAATTGGCGCGCCACGAAGAAATCACCTGCAAACACTAGCTTTGCTCGTCTTGGCTAGCAAATTCGTACTACGTAGCCAGTTTCGGGATCTCGCGTTCAATCAATCGCAGGAATCGGGTGTTGCGCCTCCGGGATTTGAACCTACTCGCGTGCCATTCCTCGCGGCGAGGGATTGCGTACGAACGGCGGCTCTTGACGAACTACCGAGGGTCCACGTCTCGAGTTAGGCTGCCCTTCGGTAGGAAAACAAGACTTCGGAAATAGTGGGTCTCGCGGTGTAGCGGACCCCCGCTACCATGCGTGACCCATTATAGTGACCCCTCGGGAAACACGTTCCCGACGGTCCCGGGCTACCCTGTTGGCGAGGAACCGTTCGATAGCGGTGTGCCCATCCTCCAGCACGTCGGCGCGCGGCTCTCTTCGAAAGTGAATTTTTCGTGCGCGCGTCAGGTGCGATGCGAACACGGCGATAATCATGTCAATTGAATACGGAGCAGGCAGAGTCCGTCCGGACTACGCGGCCGCGGTCGCATCTAGGCCTTCAAAGTACCAATGCTAGGCTGGATGGTCAGGCGGTAGATGACGAGCGCGTGGCCGTCGAAAACCTCCAGCGGGGTATCACACACCGGGCAGTGATACTCGCCCTCTGTTCCTTGCTTCGAGGATAGCTCGAGCCTACGGAATCCAGCTCCGCACCGTGGACAAGTTGCGTCGCCTTTTTTCATGGCATGCCCAATCTCGTCTCGATGGAAACTGAGTTTAACGTGGATTGAATGACGGGCTAGGCCGTGTGGACAGTTACCTTATCCAGAGCAGAGTGGCGGCAATGGCGACGACGGCGAAGTAGTTTCGCG
>NZ_JBEGDB010000082.1:0-29560 GCF_043638955.1 Bradyrhizobium sp. 31Argb
AGGTTGCGGGGCTGCTGCGCAGCAGCCCCGCAACCTGGCCGTAACCCATCAACCCGCCCTGCCGCCTCAAGCGGCGGCCTCCTGTCCCTGATTATCGTGTCTCACGATAAGGGTGCACTTCAGTAGATGCGGACGCGGCTGTCCCGGGTTACGCGTTCCGCTCCACCCGGGCTACGGGTTGTGTCGCGCTTGGATGCAGCACGGGCTGATAACCGGCGGCGAGCGCGCGAACCGTTGATGGCGGCGTCAGCAGCAGCGCGGTATCCGCGTCGATGTCGCCGCGCGCGTAGCCCTCAAACGACCAGCGTAGCGGCTCGCCGCTCACAACCAGATAGCTCTCCTCACCCGCCCGCACCATCGCGCCGTCGGGCAGCTTCGCGAGTGGCATCGGCAGCGGATGCAGTCGCTTCCGGCCGCGATCGAGGCGCTCGCGATGCAGCACGCCGTCGATCTCGAACGCGTGGATATTTTTCCCGCCATTGCCCTGCTCCCACGCGGCGCGAAAGCGGTTGGCATCGTCGCGGCGGCAGAAGAAGCATGGGCGGTGACCGGCGGCGAACGCGGTGGCTTCATCCAGAAAGAACAATTCGGTCCAGCTTCGCCCGCCCATCACCTTGCGGCGCCGGCCGCGGAATTCGCACACGCATGTCAGCCACGCCGGGCTTGACCAGCGCTTTTTCAGGAGTGTCCCGGTGGCGGGATCATGGATGATGCCGCGGTTGCCGGTGAACAACCCGCGGTGGGGCGTGGTGACGATGTCGCCCGTTGGGGTGACGCGGTTCTGCAGGGGCATTGGAGCGCTCACGATACCGCAATCATTTCTGGTGGCGAATGGCGAGTAGCGAATGGCGAATAGTCCCCCTATTCGCCATTCCCCATTCGCTATTCACCTTCCATCACGCCGCGCCGTCGCGAATCGGGGGTTGGAACGAAAGCGCGGTGTCCCAGGGGAAGAAGATCCAGGTGTCCTGCGACACTTCGGTGATGAAGGTGTCCACCAGCGGCCGTCCCTTCGGCTTGGCGTAGACGGTGGCGAAATGGGCATCGGGCATCATCTCGCGCACCATCTTGCCGGTCTTGCCGGTGTCGACGAGATCGTCGACGATCAGGAGCCCCTTGCCCGTGCCATTGCCGAGCTTGGCGGTTGTTTCCGAAATGCCCTTCAGAACCTGAAGGTCGCCCTGCTTGGTGTGGTCGTAGCTTGCGATGCAGACAGTGTCGATCACGCGCACGCCGAGTTCGCGCGCCACGATCGCCGCCGGAACCAGGCCGCCGCGGGTGATCGCGATCACCGCCTTGAACGGCCCGACCTCATTGAGCCGCCAGGTCAGTGCCCGGCAGTCCCGGTGGAACTGGTCCCAGGACACCGGGAAGGCCTTGCCTGCCCGTTCCTGCGCGCTCAGTGCGTCCCCTGTCATCGGGTCCTCCTATGTCTTCGGATCTAGGCGCGATTGTCGATCGCGGTATTACGTCTCCTGGCGACCAACAACACGATCAAATCGAATGCTGCCACGATCAGCCAAGTGAGCATGAGAGGGACGGTCAAGAAATGCAGAGCAACGCTTACCAGAAACAATCCAGCTGCCTTGCTGCCGCATCCCTCCCATTTTAAATCAATCACGATGCAGCCGCCGAACCAAGCGTGGATCGCAAAACCGGCTACAACAAGTGAAGGCAGGAGGAGAACGACAAGGAAAATCCTGCGAACCCATGTCATCGCCTTGCACCGCTCGATCGCCGGATCGGCCGACTACCTGACCACGTTGAGTCCTGCCAGCATCTCCTTCACTGCGCCCATTGCGGCGGCGAGCTTGTCCGGGTCGCGGGAGCGGACGACCAGATTGGTGTTCGGCCGCTGCTCTTCGTCCATGAACGGATAGCTGCCGATGATGGTGTCGGGATGGGCGATGGCGATCTCCCTTAAGGGCCCGCCGATGTCGCCTTCCCGCGCGTTGGCGCGGACCGAATCAGAAAGCATCCGCACGCCCGATTTCAGCCTCGGCGCGACGATATCCATCATCGCCTGCATGATGGTCGGTATGCCCGCCATCACGACGACATTGCCGAGCTTGAAGCCGGGCGCGAGGATGGTCGCGCTCTGGATCAGTTCGGCGCCATCAGGGATGCGTGCCATGCGCAGCCGCGCCTCGTTCAGGTCCTGGTCGCTCCAGCGCTCGCGGAAGCGCGCCACCACCTCCGGATGGTGATCGATCCCGACGCCGAACGCCCTTGCGACGCTGTCGGCGGTGATGTCGTCATGAGTCGGGCCGATGCCGCCGGTGGTGAAGACATAGCTATAGCGATGGCGCAGCGCATTCAGGGCTGCGACAATATCGTCCTCGTCGTCGGCGACGACGCGCACTTCCTTCAGGTCGATGCCGATATTGGTCAGGTATTCGGCGATGAAGCCGATATTCTTGTCCTTGGTCCGGCCGGACAGGATCTCGTCGCCGATCACCAGAAGGCCAGCCGTGACGATCTCGCTCATGGTCTCTTTCCTCACCCTTTTCCGCCCCCGGGCCCCGCCGACGCAGCGCCTTGAAGTCGCGGGTCTTTGCTGCCGAAATAAGCAGGTGGCAGCCGGTTTTTCGAGCAGCCCCTTGAGACACCCATACCAAATGTCGCCAGCCAATGCATATCCCGCTGGCCCGCCCCTTGCTACCATCCCGTCAAGTCATGCACTGTGGCGTATGGCTTCGGAGGACGTTCGGGATTTATGGCAGTTGCATTCGATGAGATGAACGGCCAGGGCGGCGCCGAAATCCGCCAGGCCTACCAGGAGCTCTCCCGCTGGTTGTCGGAGACGCCGCCGGATGCGCTGGAATATCGCCGCCAGGAGGCGGAGCTCCTGTTCCGCCGGATCGGCATCACCTTTGCGGTCTATGGCGATGCCGAAGCCCAGGAGCGGCTGATCCCCTTCGACGTGATCCCCCGCATCCTGTCGGCCAAGGAATGGACGCTCCTGGAAAAGGGGCTGAAGCAGCGCGTGCTCGCCCTCAACATGTTCCTGCGCGACATCTATCACGGCCGCGACATCCTGCGCGCCAATATCATCCCGGAAGACATGATCTTCCAGAATCCGGTGTTCCGCCCGGAGATGAACGGCCAGGACGTGCCGCACGATGTGTATGTGCATATCGCCGGCATCGACATCATCCGGACCGATCCGGAAAACTTCATCGTATTGGAGGACAACGCGCGCACGCCCTCGGGCGTGTCCTACATGCTGGAAAACCGCGAGATCATGATGCGGCTGTTTCCGGACCTGTTCGCCCGTCACCGTGTCGCGCCGGTGGAGCGCTATCCGGACGAGCTGTTGGCGGCGCTGCGCTCGGTCGCGCCGCGTGGTGCCGCGGCCGAGCCGACGGTGGCGCTGATGACGCCCGGCATCTACAACTCAGCCTATTACGAACATTCTTTCCTCGCCGACAAGCTCGGCATCGAACTCGTCGAAGGGCGCGACCTCATCGTCAAGAACGATGAAGTCTTCATGCGCACGACCGAGGGGCTGAAACGCGTCGACGTGATCTACCGCCGCGTCGATGACGATTTCCTCGACCCCCTCACCTTCCGCCCGGACTCCGCGCTCGGCGTGCCCGGGCTGATGTCGGCCTATGCCGCCGGCAATATCACGCTCGCCAATGCGGTCGGGACCGGGATCGCCGACGACAAGGCGATCTATTCCTACATGCCCGACATCGTGAAATTCTATCTCTCCGAAGAGCCGATCCTGAAGAACGTGCAGACCTGGCGCTGCCGCGAGCCGCAGGATCTTGCCTATGTGCTCGACCATCTCGACGACCTCGTCGTGAAGGAAGTGCACGGCTCCGGCGGCTACGGCATGCTGATCGGGCCGGCCGCGACGAAAGCAACCATCGAGGCGTTCCGCGACAAGCTCAAGCGCGAGCCCGAAGGCTTCATCGCCCAGCCGACATTGGCGCTGTCGACCTGCCCGACCTGCACCGAAAAAGGGCTGGCGCCGCGCCATGTCGATCTGCGCCCGTTCGTGCTGACCGGCAGCGAGCGCGTCACCATCGTGCCGGGCGGGCTGACGCGGGTGGCGCTGAAGGAAGGCTCGCTCGTGGTCAATTCCAGCCAGGGCGGCGGCACCAAGGACACCTGGATATTGGACGAGTAGAGGGTTTAGCTTTCGCATGCTGTCGCGCACCGCCGAAAACCTGTACTGGCTCGCCCGCTATGTCGAGCGCGCGGAATATCTCGCGCGCACCATCGACGCCACCTTGCGCGTCACGGCGCTGCCGGCCGCCTATATCGGCAAGACCAACGAATGGGATTCGGCGCTGATGACCGCCGGCGTCGGCCAGAGTTTTTACAACCACTACCAGGAAGCCAACGAGGCGAACGTCGTCGAATATCTGTCGTTCGCATCAGACAATCCTTCCTCGATCAAGAACTGCATCGAGGCGGCCCGGCTCAATGCGCGCTCGGTGCGGACAGCGCTGACCAGCGAGATGTGGGACACCATCAATGCCGCCTGGATCGAGCTGCAGGCGGTCTGGTCCAAGGGCACCGGAAGTCGAGAGGATCTGGCAAAGTTCCTGCGCTTCGTGCAGGAGACTTCACTGCGTTTCGACGGCTCGGCCTATCGGACCATGCTGCGCAATGACGCCTATTGGTTCTCGCGGCTGGGCGTGCATCTGGAGCGCGCCGACAACACCGCGCGCATTCTCGACGTGAAATATCATGTGCTGCTGCCCGAGGAAGAGCATATCGGCGGCCCGCTCGACTATTACCAGTGGACCTCGATCCTGCGCTCGGTGTCGGCGCTGACGGCCTATCACTGGGTCTATCGCGAGACGCTCAAGCCCTGGCTGATCGCCGACCTGTTGATCCTCAACGACACGCTGCCGCGGTCGCTGGCGAGCTGCTACGGCAACCTGGTGCGCAACCTCGACCAGATCGGCGTCGCCTATGGCCGCCAGGGTGCCGCCCAGCGCCATGCCCGCGGCATCCGCAACAGGCTTGAGCACAGCCATATGGACGATATCTTCCAGCACGGCGTGCATGAATTCATCCAGGAGTTCATTGCAGACAATTCACGCCTGGGTGAGATCATAACGAGGCAATATCTGATTTAATGGGCTAAGATGCCCGCAGCCACACGCCCGCCCGTCCTGGCCGGGCTTGTCCCGGCCATCCACGTCTTGCTATGCCGGCCAAGTGATGAGGACGTGGATGCCCGGGACAAGCCCGGGCATGACGATCCCAACCTGATGTTGGTACGCCATGCGCCTGCGAATTGCCCACACCACGACCTATCGCTACGAGCCCCAGGCTTCCGGCGTGATCCAGATCCTCCGGATGACGCCGACGAGCCATGACGGGCAGTATGTCGCGGACTGGCAGATCGACGTCTCGACCGACAGCAGGCTCGACACGCATGAGGATGCGTTCGGCAATGTCACGCATGTGCTGACCCACGGCCCGCTCGCCGACCTCACCATCCATTGCGAGGGGCAGATCGAGACCCACGACACCGGCGGCGTGCTGCGCGGCACCGACGAGCGCTTTCCGCCAAGCCTGTTCCTGCGCTCGACCGCGCTGACCGAGGTCAATCCGGCGATGGCCGCCCTCACCCGCGAGTGGCGCTCGGAGGCCGATGGCGATGTGCTCGGGTTCCTGCATGCGCTGATGATGCAAATCTACGAGGGCTTGGCGTTCGACGAGGACCCGACCAACAGCGGCACCACGGCGGCGGAAGCGTTCGCGCTGAAGCGCGGCGTGTGCCAGGACTACGCGCATATCTTCATCACCTGCGCGCGCTCCGGCGGCGTGCCGGCCCGCTTCGTCTCCGGCCACTTCTTCCGTTCCGACGGCACGGTCAACCAGGCCGCCGGCCATGCCTGGGCGGAAGCCTATGTGCCTGGTCTCGGCTGGATTGGCTTCGATGCCGCCAACGGCATCTGCACCACCGATGCCCACGCCCGCGTCGCCGTCGGCCTCGATTATCTCGGCGCCGCCCCGGTGCGCGGCACCCGTTATGGTGGCGGCACCGAGACGCTCACCGTTGCAGTCAAGGTCGAGCAGGCCGGCCGTCCCGGCCAATGGCAATCGCAATCGCAGTGAGAGACACAGGCAGGGCCTCATCGATTCGCGCATCGTTGAACTACTCTCGCGCGACCAAGATTTCCCGCGATGGCTACCAACTATTCCCAACCAGATAGTTGAAATGGGCATAGCGATACCTGCAAGGCAGCAAAGTGTTGCGGTCAATTTGCAACAGTTTGCGGCATTTCAGCGCGATTGTATCTCGTCTGATGTTCTCGCGTGCGAGTCCGTGTGTGCCAGATTCAAAAGCATCGCCGATCAGTTAGCCGATATATTCGAAGCCTTCTAAGAATCGTCCCGCATCCGGTTTCGAAAGATTCAAAAACGCGACAACTCGACGCGGACAGTGTCGACACCTAAGACGCGTGCGGGTGCGAACGTCGCGTGAGGTCAAGGATCAACTCCGCCAGCGCAGCGATCGCCGGATGGGGCACTGACATGCATTGGACTGCACACGACCTCGCACGTCGTGTTATTTTGTTTTCGCAATTTAACGTATTCAATGGTTCTGCAAGCATGCTGGCGCTCGGCGCCCTGCTGCTCTCGGGTTCGCCCGTGGAGGCGCAGAACGCCGGCCAATCCGGAGCGTCTCCATTGCCGCCCGTGACGGTCGATGCGCCGACGCGCCCGCAGCGCGCGGCACCGCAACGCAGGGCGACCGCTTCGCGGAGTGGAGCGAGCCAGCGCCGCGACCGGCAAGCCGCCAATCCTTCGGCGCAATCGCAGTCAAGGCCTGCGACGGTCTCAACCGCGGAGCGCGTCAACGCCGGCACCAACGGCTTCGTCGCAAGCCGCGCCTCCGGCGCCACCAAGACGGATGCGCCGATCATGTCGACGCCGGGCTCGGTCGCCGTCATCACCCGCAGCGAGATGGATGTTCGCCAGGCGCAGAGCATCCGCGACCTCCTGCGCTACGCGCCCGGCATCTATTTCAGCAACGATACCGACTTCCGCTTCCAGCCGGTCAAGGCGCGTGGCTTCGACGTCGAGCAATATCTGGACGGCCTGCGCCTGCAGGGCGGACCGTTCGGCACGCCGCGCGTCGACCCCTATCTGCTCGAGCGCGCCGAGCTCATCACCGGCCCGGCGTCGATCCTTTACGGCGCGGCTTCGCCCGGCGGCATCCTCAACCTCGTCAGCAAGCGCCCGACTGAAAATCCATTCGGCGAGGTCCAGCTGCAAACCGGCACATTCGACCGCATCCAGGGCGCGTTCGACGTCGGCGGCCCCGTGGACAAGGACAAGACCCTGCTCTATCGCGTCACCGGCATCGGCCTTGGCGCCAACACCCAGGTCGACAATATCGGCGAGGAGAAATACGCGATCGCGCCGGCCTGGACCTGGCGGCCGGATATCGACACCACCATCACCTTCCTCACGAGCTACCGGCAGGACCCGAAGGGCGGCGCCTTTGCGCTGCTGCCGATCCAGGGCACGCTGGTGCCGGGCACCTATGGGCAAATTCCCCGGAACTTCTTCGCCGGCGACTTCAACTATGAGAGCCTGAAATACAAGCAGGCGACCATCGGCTACGAGTTCGAGCACCGCTTCGACGACATCTTCACGGTGCGCCAGAACGTGCGCTACCTGCATAACGAGGTCAATTACATCGAGGTGCAGCCCGGTGCGTTCACGACGACGGGCGCCGGCCCCACCCTTCGCCTGGCCGACGGCCGCACCATCGCGCGGAGCTATTTCTCGACCAACGAAAACCTCAACACCTTCGCGGCAGACAACCAGCTTCAGGCCAAGTTCAACATGGGCCCGTTGCAGCACACCGTGCTCGCCGGCTTCGACTATCAGCGCTTCGACTTCAACAATCTGGCGCGCTACGCCCCCACCAACACGCTGAACATCCTGACGCCGAACTACACCCAGAACATCGCGGTCCCGACGTCGGCGTTCCAGAACATGGACCAGCACCTTGAGCAGCGCGGCGTCTATGTGCAGGATGAAGCGAAGCTCGGGAAGCTGACCGTGCTCGGCGGCATCCGCTACGACTGGGCCGAAGGCAATACGCTCAATCTCGGCACGCGCGTCCTCAACAATGACGAGAAGTCGAGTGGCCGTATCGGCGCGATCTATAATTTTGACGTAGGCGTCGCGCCCTATGTCAGCTATTCGACCTCGTTCCAGCCGACCAGCGTCGGCTTGCTGTCCAACGGCCAACCCTATAAGCCGACTATCGGCGAACAGGTCGAGGCTGGCGTCAAGTACCAGCCGGTGGGCTACAACCTGATATTCACCGCCGCAGTCTACGACCTGAAGCAGCAGAACGTGGTGAGCGCGATTGCCGGCCCTGGCATCCCGCCCAACTCCAACGCCCAGGTCGGCGAGGTCACCTCGCGCGGCTTCGAGGGATCGGTGGTCGGAAGCCCCCTGCCCGGCCTGAGCCTGCGCGGGCAATACTCCTACCTCGACAACCGGATCGCCGCGCCACTGGACGTCAATTACGGCAAGGTGCTCGCTAACACGCCGATGCACACGGCCTCGCTCTGGGCCAACTACGTGGTGCAGAATGGTCCGGCGGTCGGCTTCGGCTTCGGCGGCGGTGTCCGCTACATGAGCGAGATGTACACGACCAACGCCAACAATCTGACCGTGCCAACCATCGTCGCAAACAGCCCCGCGCTGGCCAACATCATTCCCGCCAGCACGACCTTTGACGCGGCGCTGTCCTATGATTTCGGAATGCGGTTCAATGAGCTGAAGGGGTTGAGCGCGGCGCTGAACGTCAACAACGTGTTTGACCGCAGCTACGTCTCGGTCTGCACGGCGGGCGGCTGTCGCTGGGCGGTCGGCCGCACGGTGTTGGCAACAATGACCTACCGATGGTGATGGGATGACCGCGCAGTCCGTGAAATGGTGGTCGCTGGTCCATAAATGGACCAGCCTTGTCTGCACGCTGTTCATGCTGATGCTGTGCATCACGGGTCTGCCGCTGATCTTTCACGATGAGATCGACGACCTTTTTAAGCCGGAGATCGCCGCGCGCGAACTTCCACCCGATACCCCGGAAGCCTCGCTGAGCAGGCTGATTGACGCGGCAAAGGCGCGCCATCCGGAACGCTACGTCCAAATCCTGAACTGGGACGACGACCACGCCAATGTCGTCAACGTCTTCCTGTCGCAGACGCCGGTGCCACCGCCGGGACAGCGCTTCTTGAAGCTGTCCTTCGATTCGCGGACCGCCGAGATCCTCGGGGAAGACGCGCAGCAAGGCGGGCTGATGCGGACCATCCGCATCTTCCACCGCGACATGCTGATGGGACTGCCGGGCGAGTTGTTCCTCGGCGTCATGGGCCTGTTGTTCGTGACCGCCGTCGTCTCCGGCGTCATGCTCTACGCGCCCTTCATGCGCCGGCTCGATTTTGGCGAGGTGCGACGCGCCCGCGCGCGGCGGATCAAATGGCTCGACCTGCACAATCTGATCGGCGCGGTGACGCTGGTGTGGGCGTTCGCCGTCGGCCTCACCGGCGTCATCAACACGATATCGCTGCCGCTGTTCAACGCCTGGCGTGCGCAGGTGATGCCGGAATTGATCGCGCCGTATCTCGGCAAGCCGCCGCTGCTGAAATTCGCTTCCATCGATGACGTCGTTGCCACCGCGCGCCAGGCGCTCGGCGACAACACGCCCGTCAGCCTGGTGCTGCCGACCGAAGCGCCGTTCGGCACGCCGCGCCACTTCATCGTCTGGACCAAGGGATCGACGCCGATCACTTCACGCCTGTTCACGCCGGTGCTGGTCGATGCCGAGACCGCGCAACTCGTCACCGCGAAGGGATTGCCGTGGTACTTGCGGACACTGCAGGTGTCGCGCCCGCTGCATTTCGGCGATTACGGCGGCCTGCCGCTCAAGATCATCTGGGCACTGCTCGATTTCGCGACCATCGTCGTGCTCGCAAGTGGCATCTATCTCTGGCTCGGCAAGCGCAGGCCGGCTGGCGCGGCAAGGCAAGCCCCGTCCCCGCCGGCCGCAGCGGCGGCATCGCTGGCGGGTTCGTGAATCGTCTCCGGCGGAGCGTCGACCGCGCTGATCGAGATCGCCGCACGCCCCACTCGCGGAAACGTTAGCGCCGCGTTACAGCCGTAATCCAGAGCGACCTCGCTGAAACCATGCAGTAGCGCCGCGTCTCCATTCTCTCGTGCGACACCTTTACCGCAAGAGAGGTCGAGACAAATGCTCCATCAAGACCAATTTCGTGACCTTCGTACCCTGACGGCGCCGGACAGCAACAAGACCGTGCTGGCCGGCATCCGGAACCTGACTCCCGAGATCACGGCTCGCGCCGCCGAGATCGAAGCCGCACGCTGCGTCCCGCCCGACCTGATCGAGCGGCTGAAATCGATCGGGATCTTTCGGTTGTTCGTGCCGAGAGGCTATGGCGGAATGGAACTTGCCCTGCCGGAAGGCTTGGAGGTCATCAGGGCTCTGGCCCGGCTTGACGGTTCGATCGGGTGGATCGCGATGGTGGCTGGCGGGGGCAGTCTTTTCGCGACCTGGGGAGCACGTGAAACCTACGAGCGCATCTATCGGAACGGACCGGACGTACCCATCTGCGGATCCGCGCAGCCGGCTGGAACGGCCGAGCCTAGGGCGGGCGGCTTCCGGGTGAGCGGCCGATGGCCATTCGCGAGCGGCTGCAAGCACGCAGAGTGGATGGCTGGGTTCTGCATCATGACCGACGAAAACGGCAAACCGGTCGCCGGTCCGCACGGGCAGCCGGTCGTTCGCGGCTTTGCGTTGCCGGCGCAAAACTGGGAAATCGAGGATACCTGGCATGCGGCCGGTCTCAAGGGAACCGGCAGCCATCACCTTGTACTGCGCGATGCACTGGTTCCCGAGGCCAACTTCTTCGATGTCGAAGGCGGCACGCCCTGCGTGCCGGGCCCGCTCTATCCGGCGGTGCGGCAATTGGTGCCGATATTTCACGGTGCGGTCTCCGTCGGCATCGCCGAAGGCGCTGTCGACGAATTGGTGGCGTTGGCCCATACGGGACGGCAGCAGTTCCGGGCAACCACGCCGATGCGCGACTCTGAGATATTCCAGTTCGAACTTGGCCGCATTTCCGCTGACCTTAAGGCAGCGCAGGCCATTTGCGAGGCCGAGACCGCAAGCCTTTGGCACCACGCCTTGGCTGGAACGCTGAACGACGAAGGCCTTGCTGTCGAGAGCACGCAGGCCGCGACCTGGATCGCCGCCACCTGCGTTCGGATAGTCGACGCGTGTTTCGCGCTTGCCGGAAGCAGCGCGGTCTATGAGACTTCGCCGCTGCAGCGGCGCCTGCGCGACGCGCACGTCGCCGCGCAGCACGCCGCTGTGCAACAACGGCAGTATGTTGCTGGCGGCAAACTGCTCCTGGCACGCTCGGCGCAGGATGCCGGACAGACATGATGGTGATAGGCTACGCTAAACACATATTTGCCGTCACCATCTGGCTGAAGGGCCCCGGGAGCGCGCATCGATCATGAATCTGAATCGACGTCACTTCGTCATCGCCGCTCTCGCCAGTCTGGCGTCGCTCGACCGCGCCGCCGCAGTCGAGCGATGGCAGACCCTGCCGGCGACACCGGCACCAGTTGCCGGGCGCAGCGCGCAAGCGCAGGTGAACGGTATCAGCCTGTATTACGCCGAACTCGGCGAAGGAAGCCCGGTGGTCTTTCTCCATGGCGGGCTTTCCAACTCCGATTATTTCGGTTTGCAGGTGCCGGAGGTCGCGCGCAGGCATCGCGTCATTCTGGTCGACAGCCGCGGCCATGGCCGCAGCACGCGCAACGCGCAGCCGTTCGGATACGACCTGATGACGGACGATGTCGTCGCGCTGCTCGATCACCAGCAGATCCCGCGTGCGGCGATCGTCGGCTGGAGCGACGGCGCCATCATCGGATTGGATATCGCGATGCGCCATCCCGATCGGGTCAGTCGCGTGTTTGCGTTCGGCGCCAACACCCAGACGTCAGGCTTGAAGCCGGACGTCGACAAGGACCCGACCTTCGCGCAGTTCATCGCGCGCGCAAAGACCGAGTATGAGCGCCTCTCGCCGACGCCTGGGGAATTCGACCAGTTCCTGCACCAGATCGAGAAGATGTGGGAGACCCAGCCGAACTGGACCGACGAGCAGTTGCGCGCGATCCGCACCCCCGTGCTGATCGCGGACGGCCAGTATGACGAGGGCATCAAGCGCGAGCATACCGAATACATGGCCGCGACCATTCCCGGCGCCGGCCTGCTCATCCTTCCCAATGTCAGCCACTTCGCGTTCCTGCAGGATCCTGCGCTGTTCAACGCGGCGCTGCTCGATTTTCTGGAAGGCTAGCGCGACGTCCTCACCTCCCCTGGGGAGGTCGGATCGCATCGCCAGATGCGATCCGGGTGAGGGCTCTCTCCCCACGGAAAGTCCCATCGTGGAGACACCCTCACCCCCGGCCCTCCCGGAGCGAGCTTTGCTCGTCTCTCCCGCAAGCGGGAGAGGGAGAGCAGCTTCCATCGCGGAGGCAATGCCGTTCCCTGGGGAATTGGGGTTGGATCACATCCCGAAATTGGCTACTAGTTTGGCGCCGAGACGTTCGGACTTTCGGGGACGGAAATGACCTATTGCTGCGGAATCCTGGTGCGCGATGGCCTCGTCATGATCGCCGACACCCGCACCAATGCCGGTCTCGACAACGTCTCGACCTTCCGCAAATTGCACATCTTCTCCCAGCCCGGCGAACGGATCATGGCGATCGCCAGCGCCGGCAATCTCGCCATCAGCCAGTCGGTGCTGTCGACGCTGACGGAGGGCATGGAAGACCCTGAAACCGGAGAGGTCGAGACGCTCCTGAACGCGCCGACCATGTTCCAGGCCGCGCAGCGCATCGGCCGCGCCATCCGCGCAGTGCACGCGACCGAAGGCGAGGCGCTGAGGTCGGAAGACGTCTCTTTCGATGTCTCGTTCTTGTTCGGCGGCCAGATCAAGGGCTCGCGGATGCGGTTGTTCATGATCTACACTGCCGGTAACTTCATCGAATGCACCACCGACACGCCCTACCTGCAGATCGGCGAACACAAATACGGCAAGCCGGTGCTCGACCGCGCCATGCACTACGATGTCGAGCTCTATGAGGCGCTGAAGACCGGATTGATCTCGATGGATTCGACGATGCGCTCCAACCTCGGCGTCGGACTGCCGATCGACGTGCTGGTGGTGCGCAACGACGCCTGCGAGGCCGACCTCAATCACCGGATCGAGGCGGGCGAACCCTATTTCCACGATCTCCGCTCGCGCTGGTCGGCGGCGCTCCGCGCGGCGCATCGGAATATCCCGAGACCGCCGTACAAGACCGAAACTGAATCCAAGAAACAATAAGGAAGGAAACGATGGCCGAAGCAGAAAAGAGAATAGCTGTGGTTACCGGAGCCGGCACCGGCGTCGGACGCGCGGCATCGCTGGCGCTGATCAATGCCGGCTTCACCGTGGTGCTGGCCGGCCGTCGGCTGGACATGCTGCAGGAGACGCAGAAGCTCGGCGGCGATGCCAGCAAGAGCCTGTGCGTGCCGGCGGACATGACCGATCCCGCCTCGATCGCGGCCCTGTTCGCCAAGGTGACGGACACCTATGGCCGGCTCGACCTGCTCTTCAACAATGCAGGCATGGGCGCGCCGCCGGTGAACTTCGAGGATTTGCCGCTGGCGCAGTGGCAGGCGGTGCTGAACACCAACCTCACCGGCCCGTTCCTGTGCACCCAGCACGCCTTCCGCATCATGAAGGACCAGACCCCGCGCGGCGGGCGCATCATCAACAACGGCTCGATCTCCGCGCACGCGCCGCGGCCGTTCTCCGCCGCCTACACCGCGACCAAACACGCGATCACCGGCCTGACCAAGGCGTCCAATCTCGATGGCCGCATGTACGACATCGCGGTCGGCCAGGTCGACATCGGCAATGCCGCGACCCCAATGACCGACCGCATGGTCGACGGCGTGCTGCAGCCCGACGGCCGCAAGATGCCGGAGCCGCGGATGGACGCGAAGGCGGTCGGCGATGCCGTGGCCTACATGGCCAACCTGCCGCTCGACGCCAACGTGCTGTTCATGACGGTAATGGCAAGCAAGATGCCGTTTGTGGGGCGGGGTTAAGCGCCCCCGCTCTCACCGTCATTGCGAGCGAAGCGAAGCAATCCACCTCTCCACTCGCGGAGACAGTGGATTGCTTCGTCGCTTTGCTCCTCGCAATGACGGTGGCGGAAGCGGCGTCCACAGAAACAACATCCAGAACAAAGGAAGTTCACCGCACCCGAACGGAGCGGCATTGCACTTGCAGATCGTGCTGCCATAATCGTTCGGGAGATCTGTGAATGTTACAACTGCAATCGGCGTTCGGGGTGGTGGCGCTGCTCCTGATCGCCTGGGCGTTCAGCGAGAAGCACCGCGCGGTGTCGGTCCGGCAGGCGATCGTCGGACTAATCGTGACGCTGCTCACCGCGCTGGTGCTGATCAAGGTGCCGCTGGTGGCATCCGCTTTCGGCGCGATCAACGAGGCCGTCGGCGTCATCGCCGCTGCCTCGCGCGCCGGCACCTCCTTCGTGTTCGGCTATGTCGGCGGCGCGCCGCTGCCGTTCGACCTCAAGGCACCGGGCGCGGACTTCATCCTCGCCTTCCAGGCGCTGCCGATCGTGCTCGTCATGAGCGTACTGACCACGCTTCTGTTCTACTGGCGTGTGCTGCCGCCGATCGTGCGCGGCATGGCCTGGCTGTTGGAGCGGACGCTCGGCGTCGGCGGCGCGGTCGGGCTCTCCACCGCAGCCAACATCTTCCTCGGCATGGTGGAAGCACCGCTGTTCATCCGGCCCTATCTTGCACAGCTCACCCGCGCCGAATTGTTCCTGGTGATGACGGGCGGCATGGCCGGAATCGCCGGCACCGTGCTGGTGCTCTACGCCACCCTGCTGGCGCCGCTGATCCCGGATGCCGCGGCGCATTTCGTCATCGCCTCCGTGTTAGGGGCGCCGGCAGCGATCCTGGTCAGCCTGATCATGGTGCCGGAGACGTCCGATCAGCGCACCGGCGGATCGCTCGAACCCGGAACCTCCAGCGATCCCGAGATGCACGCGTCCTCGACGATGGATGCCATCGTCAAGGGCACCGCGGCCGGGCTTGAACTGTTGCTCAACATCGTCGCGATGCTGCTGGTGCTGGTGGCGCTGGTCTATCTCGTCAACGCGATGCTCGGGATCCTGCCGGAGATCGGCGGCGCGAAAATTTCGCTGCAGCGCCTGCTTGGCTACGTCATGGCGCCGGTGTGCTGGCTGATGGGCCTGCCGTGGTCGCAGGCCATCACCGCGGGAAGCCTGATGGGCACCAAGACCGTGCTGAACGAATTGATCGCCTATGTCGATCTGTCGAAGCTTCCCACCGGCGCGCTGGATCCGCGCTCGCGCCTGATCATGCTCTATGCGATGTGCGGCTTCGCCAATTTCGCAAGCCTCGGCATCATGATCGGCGGCCTCAACACGATGGCGCCGACGCGGCGCGAGGAGATCAATGCGCTCGGCCTGAAGTCGATCGTATCGGGCACGCTGACGACCTGCCTGATGGGCGCGATCGTGGGGATGTTGACCTGACCTGTCATTCCGGGGCGTCCGAAGGACGAACCCGGAATCCATTTCACCACTTGCGCTTGCGGCCCGATGGATTCCGGGTTCGCGCTGCGCGCGACCCGGAATGACAGCGGTGGTTAGGTCGTCAACTCCACCGTCTTGAACTCAGCCGGCAGGATGATCTCGAGCAGTTCGACATCGTCGGAATAATCGAGGATCATGTGCCTGATCTTCGGCGGCTGGGTCCAGGCGCTGCCTTGCTGCATCAACGTCTCGCCCGGCCCTTCCATGTAGGTCTTCACCCAACCCTTGAGCACATAGACCATCTGGAATTGGACGTCGTGGTAATGCAGCTTCGACACCTCTTCCGGATTGCACGGCCCGATCAGCCGGATCACATGCGCCTGCGCGAGCCCGTGCGAGGCGTCAGCAATTCCGAGATCGCGATATTGCGCATAAGCGCGTAGCCCATCGGCCTTGAAGTCTTCCTCGCGATGATGGCTGATCGCGATACGCTGCTTCGGCCGCGCCTTGTGCGCCGCCTTGGATACGCGGCCCTTGGACTTGATCGCCTTGCGGGCGGTGGATTTGGCGGCGGTCTTGTGGCCGATCCACTTCTTCCGGACCGCCGTCTTGGCTGCGGGTCTTGATGCCGCCTTCTGTTTGGCCATGGCGTGCCTCCCTATTGCAGGCGTCCGCGACGCGGACGCGTCGGAGGGAACGTTACCACCGTTCCGCCCGGCGGCAATCGGTCTTGGCGCCTTACTTGGCGTCTCAGTGCAACCGAAAGACGCCGTCGACGGCGCGCAGCTCAGCCGGCTTGATCAGCTTGGAATGCGCGACGGTCACCGAGTGCAGCGGCCCCTCGAGCTTCTCCTGCCAGAAGGCAAGGAAATCCTGCAGCGCCGGGAATTTCGGGAAGAGATCGTAATTCTGCCAGACGTAGGTCTGCAGCAGCGAAGGGTGGTCCGGCATCCGGTAGAGGATCTGTGCCGTCGTCAGCCCGTACCCCAGCATCTGCTTCCTGAATTCGTCGGAAACAACCCCACCAACCCGCGACACCATATGCCAACCTCCGCTTTCGAAGGAGCGCATTCACGGGATGGCTTTCCTGCCGGAGCCACCCCGGCGGAGATGCGCTCACATGAGAGAAATGTGACGCATGCGACCAACTCATCACAAGCCTAAATGTTTAACGGGCTGTTGAAAAATCGTGCGTTAGCAGCAACTTAGCGCACGTGCTAATACGGGTCTCGCCGCTCGCCCGGAGACCAGTTAATGATGATAAACGATACTGGCAGGCGGCAATTTCGAGTGCCAATTTTTCTGCTAGAAGCCCTTGCCCCCACGCAAAGTCTGGCCTATTTCCATCGCAGCTAGCTTGGCACTCGCCAAGGTAGACTGCTAACGCTCCAGAATTCTACAGCATCCAGAATAGCTTAGGAGGACTGCATGAGTTTCCGTCCGCTTCACGACCGCGTCGTGGTCAAGCGCATCGACGCCGAAGAGAAGACTGCAGGCGGCATCATCATCCCAGACACTGCCAAGGAAAAGCCCTCGCAGGGCGAAGTCGTCGCCGTCGGCCCAGGCGGCCGCGACGAGGCCGGCAAGCTGATCCCGATCGACCTCAAGGTTGGCGATCGCGTGCTGTTCGGCAAGTGGTCCGGCACCGAGGTCAAGATCGACGGCGTAGATCTGTTGATCATGAAGGAAAGCGACATCATGGGCGTCCTCGACGTCCCCGCTTCCAAGAAGAAGGCGGCCTAAGGCCCTCCCTCCCAGGATAAATCCCTCAAGGAAAAACACACATGGCAGCTAAAGAAGTCAAATTCTCCGTCGAGGCGCGCGACAAGATGCTGCGCGGCGTCGACATCCTCGCGAATGCGGTGAAGGTCACCCTCGGCCCGAAGGGCCGCAACGTCGTGCTCGACAAGTCGTTCGGCGCTCCCCGCATCACCAAGGACGGCGTCACCGTCGCCAAGGAGATCGAGCTCGAGGACAAGTTCGAGAACATGGGCGCGCAGATGGTGCGCGAAGTCGCCTCCAAGTCCGCTGATGCGGCCGGCGACGGCACCACCACCGCCACCGTGCTGGCGGCTGCAATCGTCAAGGAAGGCGCCAAGTCCGTCGCCGCCGGCATGAACCCGATGGACCTCAAGCGCGGCATCGACCTCGCGGTCGAGGCTGTGGTTGCGGACCTGCAGAAGAACTCCAAGAAGGTCACCTCCAACGACGAGATCGCCCAGGTCGGCACCATCTCCGCCAACGGCGACGCCGAGATCGGCAAGTTCCTCTCCGACGCCATGAAGAAGGTCGGCAACGAGGGCGTGATCACGGTCGAGGAAGCCAAGTCGCTGGAGACCGAGCTCGACGTCGTCGAGGGCATGCAGTTCGACCGCGGCTACATCTCGCCCTACTTCGTCACCAACGCCGACAAGATGCGCGTTGAGATGGACGACGCCTACATCCTCATCAACGAGAAGAAGCTCTCCTCGCTGAACGAGCTGCTGCCGCTGCTCGAGGCCGTGGTGCAGACCGGCAAGCCGCTCGTCATCGTCGCTGAAGACGTCGAAGGCGAAGCCCTCGCCACCCTGGTCGTCAACCGCCTCCGTGGCGGCCTGAAGGTTGCAGCCGTCAAGGCTCCGGGCTTCGGCGATCGCCGCAAGGCCATGCTGCAGGACATCGCGATCCTGACCGGCGGCCAGGCGATCTCGGAAGACCTCGGCATCAAGCTCGAGAACGTCACGCTGCAGATGCTCGGTCGCGCCAAGAAGGTGATGATCGACAAGGAGAACACCACGATCGTCAACGGCGCCGGCAAGAAGGCCGACATCGAGGCGCGCGTGGCGCAGATCAAGGCGCAGATCGAGGAGACCACCTCGGACTACGACCGTGAGAAGCTGCAGGAGCGTCTGGCCAAGCTCGCAGGCGGCGTCGCGGTGATCCGCGTCGGCGGCGCGACCGAGATCGAGGTGAAGGAGCGCAAGGATCGCGTTGATGACGCGATGCATGCGACCCGTGCAGCCGTCGAGGAAGGCATCGTTCCGGGCGGCGGCGTCGCCCTGCTCCGTGCTTCCGAGCAGCTCAAGGGCATCCGCACCAAGAACGACGACCAGAAGACCGGCGTCGAGATCGTGCGCAAGGCGCTGTCGGCGCCGGCCCGCCAGATCGCGATCAACGCGGGTGAAGACGGCTCCGTCATCGTCGGCAAGATCCTCGAGAACAAGACCTACGCTTACGGCTTCGACTCGCAGACCGGCGAATACGCCGATCTGGTCAAGAAGGGCATCATCGACCCGACCAAGGTCGTGCGCGCCGCGATCCAGAACGCAGCCTCCGTGGCGGCGCTGCTGATCACCACCGAGGCGATGGTCGCCGAAGTGCCGAAGAAGGGCGGCGCCGGCCCCGCAATGCCTCCGGGTGGCGGCATGGGCGGCATGGACTTCTAAGCAGTCCTCGCTTCCAGCGATCCACGACATGCAAAACCCCGGCAGCAATGCCGGGGTTTTTGTTTTTGCCGGTCTTGATCTTCCTCATAGGCCAACCGTACCATCCGGTGTCATTCCGGGGCGGCGCGCAGCGCCGAGCCCGGAATCCATTTCGCCGCTTGCGCAGAGCTCTCCGCTCGCGCCGGATCGCGAATACCGAGCGTTCTGCCGGCGCAACTCATTTTGGCGGCTGCAGCTCGACATCGTAGCGCGCGTAGATACGGGCGAGCGTGCCGTCGGCCAGCAATGCCTCCAGCACAGCGTCGATGCCCTGTCGCAGCTTTTCGTCTGGGCTGAGCATCCCGACAGCGACATTCCAGTTCAGGTCCGGCTCGTCCTCGAAGGCTGGGATGCGGCGGACGCGTGCATTGGGATGGTTGTGATTGAACCAGCCGATTGCGGCGGGCGTGACCGCCGCGGCATCGATCTCGCCGTTGGCCAGCGCGTCCATGATGTCGTCCTCGAACGCGAATGGCGAAGCCTTGATCCCTCGCTTGCCGAGCGTCATGGACGCGATCGAGCCGACCTGCACGCCGACCCGCTGCTCCGATCCCAACTCGGCCAGCGACGCCACGGTGGAGTTTGCTCCAACCGCCAGCGCGACGCCGCTGCGGTGATAGGGCCGCGACATGCGCAGTCCCACCTCTGCCAGCACCGCGCGGTCGGCGATCGCATCGAGGATGACGTCGCAATCGGCGCGGCGGTACTGGAAGCTGTTGATCACCCAGTGCTGTTCCAGCGAGACTTCGAGCCGCTTCGCCAGCTCCTTCGCGATTTCGACCTGGAACCCCGGAACGTCACCATGCCTGCTGGCGAACGGCAGCGCGTTGGGGTGCGCACAGAGCGTAAGCGCGCCTCGCTGCCGGATCGCGTCGAGCGAACGCGCCGTGGCATCGGTGGCGCCGCACAAGACCAGCAGGCTTGCGAGAACAACAAATCGCATCGCCGGCATCACTCCTCGAGCGCGCGGATATACGCCACGATCGCCATGATCTGGCTCTCCGAAAAGGCGCCACCGAAGGCCGGCATGGCGCCGGGCTTGCCCTTCCTGATCCGCTCCGCGAGAAAATCGTCGTCGCGTTTCGTGCCGGCGAGCTTCGGTCCCTTGCCGGCGGCGCGGCCACCGTTCTGGTGGCAGAAGCCGCATGAGGTTGCGAACATTGTGCCACCCTCGATGTCGCTCTCCTTGGCCGACTGATCTTGGTTGGGAGCCTGGCTTTGCTGCGCGCGGACGCCCAACGGCCACGAGGACTGCAACAACAGCGCAATGCCAGTGGCGAGAAAAATTGATTTCGACATTCGCATCAGGATTGCAGCGGTGGGACGCAACAGCATCCCACCGCCTCCCCGTTATGATTGTTACTTCAGCGAAAAGACGACGAGCGCGCCGGCATCCTTCGGCATGCTCTTGTAGGGTTCGCCGAACAGCGCCGGAAATTCATCGGCCACCATACCGCCCCATCCGGCCGGCACTGCGATGTACTGCTTGCCGCCGGCGGTGTAGCTGATGATGCCGCCATTGTGGCCGACGCCATTATAGTGCGACCACAATTCCGACCCGGTCTCGGCATTGTAGGCGTGCAGCACGCCGCGCGAGTCGGGCACGAACACCAGATTGCCACCGGTGGCGAGCACGCTGGCGAGCGGCGGCTCGCTGAAGGTGACCTCCCATTTCTTGTCGCCGGTGACGGGGTCGCGGGCACTGAGGTGTCCGCGCGCCGGCCCGTCCGGCGGCGGGACCAGCTTGAAGTTGGCGCCGATGTTGAGCTGCGCCATCGGCTCGGTGATTGGCGTGGTCTTCACCACGTCCACGTCCATGCACCATTCCTGTCCGAGCTTGTACCAGAGGCCAGTCTTCGGGTTGTAGGAGCCCGCGTTCCAACTGATGCCGCCGGCGATCGCCGGGCAGAGCGGCGAGCTCGTCTGGCCGAGCGACAGATCGCGCCGACCGATCAGTTCGCCGGTCTTCGGGTCGATATCCTTCACGAAGTTGATGTTCTTGGCGAGCCGCCAGACGTTCTGCAGCTTCCCGTTAGTGCGATCGTAGACGAAGACGAAGCCGCCCTTGTTCGGATGCACGACGAGCTTGCGGCCGTCACGGTCGATCATCAGGAATTCACCGACCGCCGAGTCGAAGTCCCACGCGTCATGCGGCAGCTCCTGGTGATAGAACTTCAGCTTTCCGGTATCGGGGTCGAGTGCGATGACCGAGGTGGTGTAGAGGTTGGTGCCCGGCCGCGGCCCGCTCTTTTGCCAATCCGCGCCGGACCAGTCGTAGAGCGGCGCGGGATTCGCCGTGCCCCACCAGATGGTGTTGGTCTCCGGATCGTAGCCGCCCGGCATCCAGGCGCCACCTCCGCCGGTGCGCCAGGATTCATTGCCCCAGGTCGCCTTGGCGTCCTCGGTGCCGGCCACGGTGAAGAATTCCCATTTCTTCTGGCCGGTCTTGATATCGACGCCGAACAGTGGCCCGCGCGAGGTCCATTCGCCGCCCTGGCTGCCGATGATGACGGTGTCCTTCACCACCAGCGGCGCGCCCGTGAAGCCGACGGTGAGCTTCTTGGAATCGACCAGCTTCGTGTCCCACGCCGGCTTGCCGGTTTTCATGTCGAGCGCAATGAGACGTCCGTCGACGGTGCCGACGAAGACCTTGCCATCGCCGAGCGCGACGCCGCGGTTATACGGCGAGTGCGTTTGCATCGCTACCAGTTGTTCGTCGAGCTCGGGGAAATACGACCAGATGAGCTTGCCGGTCGCGCCATCGAGCGCGTAGACGCGACTGTAGGAGCCCGAGTAGTACAGCACGCCGTCAGCCGCGAGCGGCATCGATTGCAACCCGCGCGTCGAGCGCCCGGGCATATGGATCCAAGCGACCTGAAGATTCTTGACGTTATCAGCGTTGATCTGATCAAGCGCGCTGTAGTGATACGACTTGTAGCCGCCGTGGTAGGTCAGCCAATCGTTTGGCGTTTGCTCGGCTGCCTGTAGGCGCGCCGGATCGATCGCCAATGCGGGTGGCGCAACAGCCACGGCGGCCAGCGCGAGTGCCGCACCGCAAGTAAGGTACTTGATACCGATTGCCATTGGATTCCTCCCCTTTGATTTTTCATTTTCATGTCAACGGAATTGCATCCCGCCTGCTGCTCGCAGCGGTCTTGTCCTCCCTCTCGTGATTGCCGATTTGTCGTCGCGGCGCGTGCATAGCTCTCCCTCTTGGCGGAGAATGTCGAAGCGCACCCGTGGATAGAAAATAGCCTAGAATGCCCTCTCGAACTGTCAAGCTTCAACACGGCCCCTGGGCGCGGCCTTTTGTGTTCCCCCGCCGAAAGGCGATCGTCTCGGAGTGGATCGATTTTGCCCGGAAATTGCGACCTGTGTTCTCGGATGAATGGATTCCGGGCTCGATGCTTCGCATCGCCCCGGAATGACGAGGGATAGACTCTCTCTCGTCATTCCGGGGCGGCGCACCGCGCCGAACCCGGAATCCATTTCACCGCTTGCGCGGACCTATCCGTTCCGTTCCGCGCAACGACGTAAGGAAGGGCCGCCCGTGGGCGGCCCTTCCTCTCACGCACTCTCCGCGGGCCTCAGGCGAACCAGCCTGGTGAGCAGGGCATCAAAGCCCTGCCCGTCGCCCGCATGCAGGTCGATGCGGCCGACCTTCTCGACCAGTCGCTCCAGCGACTCCAGTTCCTTGAGCCGGAGCAGCAGAGGGTTCTCCTCCATCAGGCGGGCGGTGTTCAGGAGCGAACGCGTCGCCGCGGTCTCCTCCTGCCGGCGGATCAGGTTCGCCTTCGCGACCCGCTCCGCCTCCACCACCTTGTTGACAAGCTCGCGGATCTCGCCGGGCAGGATCACGTCCTTCACGCCGAGCTCCGTCACCTCGACACCAGAGTCCGCGACACGCTCGCGGACATAGTCCCGAAGCTCCGCATCGAGCACCGCCTTCGCCGACAGCACCTCGTCGAGCGTGCGGCCGGCGACCGCCTCGCGGATCGCGAACTGCACCAGGCGGTACAGCCACGCATCCACGTCAGGCACCGTCGCCTCCACCCGCTCGGGGTCGACGATCCGGCGAAACGCCGTCAGCGTCACCCGCAGCGCGATGCGATCCTTGGTCAGCATCTCCTGCGCGGTGATCTCGATCGCCTGGGGACGCAGATCGAGGCGCTTCACCTCAATCTTGCGACCGGCGATCCAGAAGGCGTGCCGACCGGGCGCCAGCCGCTCCACCAGACGGCCGTCGACATAGAGCAGGCCAGCCTCGTGGTTCTCGACCACCGCCTCGGTGATAACGCCGATCCGCTGACGCTCGATCATCGCCAGATGCCGCGCATCGACGCGAGGATCGACCGCCACGTCGATGCGCTCGACGTCAACAGCGGTTGCGACCTTCCAGTAGACGCGCACCTGCCAGGGCGTCATCAGGTGCACGGGACGCCCGTCGAGGCTGACGATCGCGATCTCGTTCGCCTTGGTCTCGACCGCCTCGAACAGCGCCGCCGCAAGATCAGGCCGCGCAGCCTTCAGCACCGCGTAGCGATCCGCGGGGAATTCGGTGCGGACGACGTTGAACATCTCCGCCGTCAGGCGGCCGAAGGGATCGAGCAGGCGATGACGACCGGGCTCAAGCACGCGCTCGAGCCTGCCGTTGCGCGTCAGCAATGCGCGCTCACCATCCTTCACCGTCAACTGCGTCGTCAGCAAATGCCAGGTCATGGCACGCCTCCATCATTGGCGCTCCGGCCTTGCGGCCACAGAGCGGGTTTCGTTTGCAAAGGATGTCGAGGACGCGGACGCGGCTTCCTGAGAGATCGGCGGGCCGGGTTTGAGCTTGCACGATGACGGGCGCACGCACGCGAGCGCGCGACGCGTGTCGAGCGATCGAACGGAGCCACCCGGCATCAGCGCAAGCGGTATCCACCGCGGCGCAAAGCCGGTTCTCACAGTGTCTAAGTTCGGACGAAAAGCCCTTTTGGGCGATGCGGCCGGACTGCGACTGAAGCGCGCGTCCGGTCCCCTTTCAGAGGTATCAGCGTTTCAGGCTGAAACGGAGCGCTGGAGCGGGATTCGAACCCACGACCCGATGAGTAATAGTCACCTGCTCTACCAAACTGAGCTATCCTTTGTTGGTGCAAGAGATCGGAATCGAACCGATGCCTTCGGGTGTTACCCCGACGCTCTCCATGAGCCACATCCTGCGTCTTCATTCGGCGGAACACGAAACCGGAAACCGGCCCGCGCCAGTCGGGTCTCAACGAGCCCGAACCCATGGCCTAGCGAAGGAGCGCGCTAATAAATGAAACATCTCCAAGTTGCAAGAGCGCGCGCGAGATTTTTCGTCATGCTGCAGCCGCTGTAGCTCCGCGATCACACAATGAGGTACGGCAATACGGCGACGCTCAATGCACGCGCGAGCCTATGCGCTCGGTGCGGACAGTGCCCGTGGGTGAGCGGGAGTAGAAGATCAGCCCTGCGCGACCGATGATGTTTTCGAGCGGGATATAGCCGACGGCCGACATCACGCGACTGTCGGTCGAATTATCGCCATTGTCGCCGAGCATGAAGAAATGGCCGGCAGGCACCGTGTAGATGCTGGTATTGTCGTAGAAGCCGTTGTCGATACAGTCGAGCGTTTCGTAGCTAACGCCGTTCGGCAGCGTTTCACGCCAACGCCGCGTCGTCGGCTTGTCATTTCCGCAAGGATCTTCGCCGACGAAATCCGGCAGGCGTTCCCGCGCCACGGTGGCGCCGTTGATGGTGAGCTGCCCGTCCCTGACCTGGATGCGGTCCCCCGGCAAACCCACGACACGTTTGATGTAGTCGACGCGGTCGTCCTTCGGCAGACGGAAGACAACCACGTCGCCGCGCGCAGGGTCCGATCCGAAGATGCGTCCTGAAAACAGCCGGGGAGAAAACGGGAAGGAATAATGCGTGTAGCCGTAGGCGAACTTCGAGACGAACAGGTAGTCGCCTTCCAGCAGCGTCGGGGCCATCGAGCGCGCGGGAATGCTGAAGGGTTGAAACAGCAAACTTCTAAACACCACCGGGGAGAGGATCGGAATCGCGAGCACGACTGCCGCGACGATCAGCAATATCTTACCCCACCGCCGACTTCTTCGGCCCGTTTCCTGCACCAACGTCATGCCCCGCCCCATTCCGACATGTACGTTTTCGAACATACACGGGGCGAAGTTCCGCGCAATTGCTTTGCACGGGACGTGCTATGGATTCACGGTTCGCGCCTGAAATACCATTGAATCGCGCTTGACGCGCGTCAGCGTCACTGCACCCTCGCCAGCACCGCGAGCCGGCGGATGCCCTTATTCCGGTACGCATCCAGGAACGCGTAGTAGTTCTTGAAGGAGACGCACCCGTTGGAATCGCCGTTGGGCCCGAGCATGTAGGTGTGCGCGAGCAGGCCGGCGCGGCCGTAGATCTTGTCCTCGCCGCCGATCGGCGTCAGGCGCAGCGCGGGCACGCCGTGGAAGAGCGCTTCGCGCGGCTTGAGCTCGTAGATGTGCGGCGGCGTCACGCCCTGCATGCGGACATGCGCGTAGCGGACGTCGTCGATCTTGGAGCCGAGGCCGGAATGCGCCTCGAGCCGGGTGCCGTCGGGCAGATACACGGTCTTGGTGGCGATGTCGTAGACGGCGGTCTGGCGGTCATAGGGTGGCGAGCCGCCGTTCATCGGGTTCTGGCTCAGCGTCGAGGGAATGCTGGCGGTGACGTTGGCGTCAGCGGAGGCGAACGACAGCAGCGAGCCCGAAGACTCGCGCTTGCCCCAGAGCTTCTCGACGATCGACTGCCTCTCGCCTGAGGCGATCGACATCACCGCCGCCTTGGCGCGCGCCGCCATGTCGCGGACGCCCGACGATTTTGCTGCGGGCTTGGTGTCAACCGGCGCGGCCGGCGTGTTGAGCGCGACTTGCAGCGAGGTCGCCGCTTCCTTCTTCGCCGCTTCAACCCCCTTCGGCGCAGCACCTGCCTTCGCTTCGGCGAGCTTGGCTGCGGCGGCTGGCTTCGACGCTTCCGCGATCTTCGGCGCTTCCGCCGGCGGTGCGGTCTCGGCCGCCCGTGACTCCACGCCCTCCGGAGCGGCGGCCGCAAACCTTTCGTTAAACATAATCGAAGCCGAGCTTGGCTCAGGCTTCGACAAGGTCGGCGGCGGTGGCGGCAGCGACGCGAACATGTCGTTGAAGGACGGCGTCGAACGCGCGGCGACCGCAGCCTCCCGCTTCACGACCGGCGCCTCATAGGCGGCACTGCCCATCGAGGGATAGACGTTCGCCGCGAAGATATTGGTGTAGACGGTCCAGGCGCAGCCGACCACGAGCGCCGCGACCGCGGCGCTGCCAATGAAATGGTGAGGGAGGACTTTCCGGGAAGATTTTTTGCGGGAGGGCGCCGCAAAGCCAAACGCACCGGTACTCGTACTCATTCGCCTTGCGTCCAGAACAGTTCCACTTCTTCCTCTTTGAGAGCGCGGGACAACTTCCGCCGGAGCGTCTCGCAGAGGCGCGAAGCGTCATTAAGGCGACTTTTAGTTAAATGCGGATTAAACGCAGGCAGATCTGAGGCGCACGTGAAAGCCAGGAATGTTCCGCGAACATTTCACGTATTTTTGCGGGGATTTTGGGGATTTTGGGGCAATGAGACATCAGACATACCGGGCCTGATGTCTCATTTCGTGTCACCTGAATCAAGTTAATCCTTGAACGGATCGAACTCGTTCTCGCCGGCCATGGCGACCGCGAAAGGACGCAAGGTGTGCCGCACCTTGACCGAACCGGCATGCTCGGCCAGCACCTCTGGCAACCTCCGATAGGCCATCGGGCTCTCGTCGAGGTCGGCACCTATCAAGGTGACGCCGCGCGACTTCAGCCACGCGTCCATCTCGGTGCGCGTGAACCTTCGCTTGGCTTCCTTGCGGCCAAACAACCGGCCCGCGCCATGCACCGTCGAATAGAGCGAAGCCTTGGCCTCCTCGCTGTCGACGCCCTCGACGATCACGGCATCATCACCCATCGACCCACCGATGAAGCCACGCTGGCCCGGAAACGCCGGAGTCGCGCCCTTGCGGACGACCCACAATTCCTTGCCGCCATGGTTCTCGCGCCAGGCGTAGTTGTGATGGTTATGGACCATGTCGGTGACCTCGCCACCAATGATCTTGCGCACGCGCTCGATCACCCACTCGCGACCGGCATAGGAATAGCGCCCGGCGAGTTGCATCGCCGCGATGTAGCGCCGTCCGATCTCGCTATCCTCGTCGATCACGGCCGGCGGCACATTCATGCCATCCTTGCCACCAGCCGCCTTGAGATAGCGGGTCGCGCTCGTATGCCCGAGGCCGCGGCTGCCGAAGTGCACGCCGATCCAGACAAAGCCCTCCTCGTCGCGCATCAGATCGACATAGTGGTTGCCGGAGCCGACGGTGCCGAGTTGCGAGACCGCCTTCTGCCGGTACGCGCCCATGTCGGACTCGCGCCAGGTATCGCCATCGTCGAACAGCGCATGCTCGACGCGCTCGTCATTGGTGCGGCCGATGCCGAACGAGATCGTCTTGTAAACGTCGCGAATGATCGTACCGACATTGCCTTCGATCTGGCTGAACCGGGTGTCGAGCCGTACGGCCATGTTGCCGCATCCGATGTCGAAGCCGACGCCGGAGATGCTGATCTGCTTCTCATAAGCGATCACGCCGCCGACCGGCTGCGCGTAACCCAGATGGCCATCGGCACAGATCACGCCAGCCACGACGTTGCCGACCGCCATGCAGTTACGCATTTGCGCGACCGTCACGTCGTCATGCTTGCCGAAGATCTTCAGCGGGCTGCTCTGGTACTGCGCATCCTGCGGCCTGTTGGTCGCGATGTCGGCGGCAGTCGCCTGCGCTTCGCGCGCAAGACGCTCCTTGCGCGCGGCATCACGAAACGTGCACCACGTCGGCATCGGACGCTGGCCCGGCCGGTCGATCTTCGCATCGGGGTCGAGCCCCGCCTCAATCGCCAGTTGCCTGGCTCGCTCCTGGTATGGATCGGATCGCATGTGATCCCCTTCCCTGCATTTCACTTTCATTCCGAAAGCTCTTTCAAGCTTCCAAATGACCCATGTCGGCTGCGACATCGGCCGGTTTGGTCTTGCAGGCAGGGAGGTTTTTGCGAGGTGCAACGCGCTGCAGCGGGCGCTTTGCGGGTATTCTCTCTGCCTGGACGGCAGAGGAAAAACCCGCTGCCGTCTATACTGCTGATTTAACTGCGATGCAGCGCGCGTCTGTTGACACCACGCGCAGCAGATGCTGACCCGGCCGACTGACCGGCAGGCCTGCATGCTGTGATAGTGCGGAGTCGAAGCGTTGCATCGTCGTCTCGTAAGAACGGCAGAAGTGCACGATCAAATACATCAATCCGCGGATTTGTAAATAGCGCTTGCACGCACTGGGTGTGAGCACCGCTCCTCGCGCTCAGTAACTCAACTTCGGATACCAGTCCGTGCCGCGGCCCTCCGGCGTGGTGTCGAGGATGGTCCAGAGCGGATCGATATCAGGCGCGCCGCGCGGGTCTTGGCCGGGGTCGGACATCTTCGGTCCCATCTCGCCCGACCAGAAATGGCGGATGGTGCCGTTGCGCCGCGTGAAGACGTTGTAGTCGGGCGCATCGGCATCGGCCGCGCTGACGTAATCGCGCGTGTAGTCGCCGGACATATCCGAGAAGATCCTGTGCTGCGTCCAGCCGCGCGCCTGCTTCGCCGCGACCAGCCGCTCGATCGGCGAGCGCGCCACGAACACGAAGGCGATGCGCTGCTCGACATCGGGCAGCTTGGCTTCCCAGGTGCCCATGAACGAGGTGCACATCGGACACGGCTTCTCACGCTGCGGCCCGAACATGTAGCTGTAGATCACGAGCGTCTGCTTATCGCCGAACAGCTCGGGAAAACCGACCTGGCCGCCCTCGCCGATGAACTCGTAAGCCTTCGTCACCTCGCCGCCCGGCGGCAACGCCCGGCGCAGCTCGGCGACACGCGCGATCTGGCGGCGCAGCTCGATTTCTTCGATGAGCAGCGCCTGCCGCGCCAGGCGATATTCCGCGCTCTCATTCGGGTGGCGCGTGGTGTTGGTGGCGGCAAGCTCGGCGGCGGGTTTCAGGATGGAACTGGTCATGACGGAACCTCGCTGGTTGGCGATATCTCGTAGAAGACGTTCCTGGAGGCGCGAAGACGACATGCTTGCTAAAAAATTCTGCTCGTCGTCACCCGCCACCGGGTCGGCGCGTACGCGCCGCCCGATGACAGGCTCCGGCGGGTGACCCAGTATTCCACAGCGGCAACTGGAGCCGAAGCGCCGCTGATCGGGATAGGGGGAAGCCTCGCGGCTTCGCCCCTCCCACACCACCGGACGTACGGGTCCGTATCCGGCGGTTCGG
>NZ_JBEGDB010000083.1:0-29427 GCF_043638955.1 Bradyrhizobium sp. 31Argb
GGACCCGTACGTCCGGTGGTGTGGGAGGGGCGAAGCCGCGAGGCTTCCCCCTATCCCGATCCTCCTCACCATGAGGGGCGGGCAGTTTAGCCTGCGGCAACGCCTGACCGTCCCGAGAGCACCGTGTTTCCCCTCATCCTGAGGAGCCGCGAAGCGGCGTCTCGAAGGATGAGGCCCCCGTGCTCGACACGCATTGGCGTCGTAGCCCGGGTGGAGCGTCAGCGTAACCCGGGGCCGCTGGTGGATGTTGACGCAGTTGTCCCGGGTTGCGCTGCGCTCCACCCGGGCTACGAGTTAAAGCCGCTTGATCGCGACCACGTCACTGCCTGCCGCCTTGATGCGGGCGATGGCCTCCGTGGCGTGCTCGATCACGGTTGCCATGTGATGCGCATTGGCGTGCACGATCGTTGTGGCATCGCGTACGATGGCGACATGGCCCTTCCAGAAGATCAGGTCGCCGCGCTGCAGCTTCCTTGCTTCCGTCGCGCTCAGCTCGCGCCCGAGGCCCTCCTGCTGCATGTCGCTGTCGCGCGGACAGCCGGTGCCGGCGGCGGTCAGCGCGACCTGCACCAGGCCGGAGCAATCGATGCCGAGGCTGCTCTTGCCGCCCCAGAGATAAGGCGTCCCGATGAAACGTTCGGCCACAGTGACGAAATCATCCTCGATCGCGTCGATGCCGCCGACATGGCGGCGCGGCAGGTGCCAGCCTTCGCGTGTCACCGCAAACGCGCCGTCTTCGCGCGCGACGTTCAGCCGGGCGCCGAGCGGCAGCGTCTCGACCGGCGGCAGCTTGATCGAGGGGCCGGGAAAGGCGAAGGTCCGCAGCGCCGTCACCTTGTGGGTCGGCGTGGCGGAAGGTTTTGCCAGCGCGGCATCGGGCAGCCAGCCGACATAGCCGTCGCTGCCAAGCTGGGCCCAGGCGAATCCCTCGCTGTTGCGGTCATAGATGGTGACGCGCTCGCCCTTCAGGGCCTGCGTCAGCAGCGTGGCGTCGGAGCGTGGCGCTTCGCGGAGCGGCGCGAGTGCGTGCGCGATCTCGAACTCCTCGCCGGCAACGAAGCGCTCAGCGCTCACCTTGCCTTCGAGGTATTTCGCAGCGATATCGCCGCGGGAAGGTGTCAGGCGCGGATCATCCATAGCGCTGGCTCAACAGTTTGTAGATCGCGCGCGCCGCCTGGCATTCGCCGCCTTCGGGCCGCGCCGGTTTCGCGCTGGGAGTCCAGCCGTAGATATCGACATGCAGCCAGCGTTTGGCGTGCTCGACAAAGCGTTGCAGGAACAGCGCGCAGGTGACCGAACCGGCGAACGTGCCCGACGGCGCATTGGTGATATCGGCGGTCTTCGAATCCAGCCAGGCATCGTAGGCGGGCCATAGCGGCATGCGCCACAACGGGTCGTGCTCGGACTTGGCGTGGGCCGCAACTTCCGCGGCTAGCGTATCATCCTGCGTGTAAAAGGGCGGCAGGTCCGGCCCCAGCGCCACGCGCGCGGCGCCCGTGAGCGTGCCGAGGTCGATCAGGAGATCCGGCTTCTCCTCGTCGGCGAGTGCCAGCGCATCGGCGAGCACCAGCCGTCCCTCGGCGTCGGTGTTGCCGATCTCGACCGTCAGTCCCTTGCGCGAGGTGAAGATGTCGAGCGGGCGGAAAGCGTTGCCCGCGACAGCGTTCTCGACCGCGGGGATCAGCACGCGCAGCCTTATCTTGAGCTTCGCATCCATCACCATCTGCGCCAGCGCGAGCACATTGGCGGCGCCGCCCATGTCCTTCTTCATGATGAGCATGCCGCTCGATGGTTTCAGGTCGAGCCCGCCGGTATCGAAGCAGACGCCCTTGCCGACCAGCGTCACCTTGGGGTGATCGGGGTTGCCCCAGGTGAGATCGATCAGCCGCGGCGCGCGGCTCGAGGCCATGCCGACGGCGTGGATCAGCGGAAAATTCTGTCGCACGAGCTCGTCGCCCGTGATGCAGTTGAACGTGGCGCCGAACCGCGACGCTATCTGTTCCGCCGCCTGCGCCAGCTCCTGCGGCCCCATGTCGTTCGAGGGCGTGTTGATGAGGTCGCGCGCCAGGCATGCGGCCTCCACCATGCGCGCCAGGTCTGCCGCATCAACGCCATCCGGCGGCACCAGCCGCACGTCGGGCATTTCCGCCTTGCGATAGCGGCGGAAGCGGTAGCTGCCGAGCGCAAAGGCGAGTGCGGCGAGCCGCGTATCGTGCGGCGCATTGGCGAAGCGGTAGACGCCGGATGGCAGCAACCCGGGCAGGCTGCCCGGCCGGAATGGATCACGCGACCGGCTTGCCTCATCCTCAAGTCCGAACAGCACCTGTGCGAGCGAACCGTCAGGCGCCGGCAGCGCCAGGTATTTGCCAGGCTTGGCCGCAAAGCCATTGGCCTGCGCGAACTGCCGCGCATGCGCGGGAAGCGTCTCGCGGATCTGCTCCCAGTTCGATTTCGTGACGAAAGTGATGGGAATGGCGTTCGATGCGGATGCAGTTTCGAAGATGGATGGCATGCGACTCTCATCAAATGGCAGGGGCGCTGATTCTTGTTTGAGCGTGCTCTTATCGGAAAACCGGTCTCCACTTTTCCGGAGCACGCCAGTTAACCAGACGTTAGGGTTAACAGTCTATTGCTGGTGCATTCGGCTCGATCTTTTCGCGCGATATTGTGAGTTAAAGCGCTATGCGTCGACAGTCCAGTCTTGCCCGCGCTCTCGCGTCGGCTGCCCTTTCGGCGCTGCTGGCGGCAAGTCTTGGCGGCTGCCAGACGCTCTCAGATGTCGCGGGCCCGCTGACCACACGGACGAGGACGGCCGCCGCCGCGCCGGACGACCCGCGCCGCGCCGTCGATTTCTATGGCGAGCGCTATCGCGCCAACCCGAAGGACGTCGAAGCCGCGATCGGCTACGGTCAGGCGCTGCGTACGACCGGACAGCGGGCGCAGGCGGTCGCGATGCTGGAGCAGGCCACCATCGCCAATCCCGGCAACCGGCCGCTGCTCGCGGCCTACGGCCGGGCGCTTGCCGACAACGGCAATGCGCAGGCGGCGTTCGACGTGCTGAGCCGCGCGCACTCACCCGACAATCCCGATTGGCGCATCCTATCGGTGCAGGGAACCACGCTCGACAGGCTTGGCCGGCATGACGAGGCGCGCCGCTATTATGCGAGCGCGCTGCGCCTCGCTCCGGACGAGCCGTCGGTGCTGTCCAATCTCGGCCTGTCTTACATGCTGAGCCGCGACCTGCCCAAGGCCGAAGAGAATCTGCGCCGAGCGTATGGCAGCAGCCGCGCCGACAGCCGGGTGCGGCAGAACCTTGCCCTGGTGGTCGGCCTGCAGGGCCGGTTCGCGGAAGCCGAGAACATCGTCAAGGCCGACCTGCCGGCCGACGAAGCCGCCGCCAATGTCGCCTACCTCCGCGACATGCTGAAGGGCCGGGACAATCCGCGGACCGCAGCGGCGAAACCGGTGCCGATCGTCGCGCGCGACGACTGATCCGTCTCAGGCGGTGTAGCTTAAGATCCTCTCGGGGGGGCCGCACAATCGGTTCAGTGCATCGCCGCCATGACTTTGATGACGGCCGGGCCGAGAATGACGATGAAGAGGCAGGGCAGGAAGAACAGGATCATCGGCACCGTCAGTTTCGGCGGCAGCGAGGCGGCTTTCTTCTCGGCCTCGGCCATACGCATGTCGCGATTCTCCTGCGCCATCACGCGCAGGCTCTGGCCGAGCGGCGTGCCGTAACGCTCGGACTGCTGCAGCGCCAGGCAGACCGATTTTACGCTCTCGAGCCCGGTGCGCGTGGCGAGGTTTTCATAGGCCGTCTTGCGGTCCTGCAGGTAGGAGAGCTCCGCCGTGGTGAGCGTGAACTCTTCCGACAACGCCACCGATTGTCCGACGATCTCGGTTGCGACTTTCCTGAAAGCGACTTCGACCGACATGCCGGATTCGACGCAGATCAAGAGCAGGTCGAGCGCGTCGGGAAAGGCGCGCCTGATCGAAAGCTGACGCTTGGTGATGGCGTTCTTCAGGAACAGCATGGGCGCCTGCAGCCCGAGATACGCCGCGCCGAGGCAGATACCGATCTTCGTCAGCAGTGACGTTTGCAGTTGCGCGATTACGAAAACATACAGTGCGGCGCCGACCAGCATCACGATCGGCGTCAGAGCGCGGAAGAACAGAAAGGTGACATAAGGAGCGTTGCCGCGATAGCCCGCCATGACGAGCTTCTCGCGAGCGCTCTCCTGCGCCACCCATTTGCTCAGGTTGAAGTCTTCCACGACCTTGGAGACCATCTGCTTCGGCGCCTGCCGCAGCGACGCCTTTTCCGATTTGGCCAGCCGCTCGCGCTCGCGCTGGCGGATGCGCTCGCGTTCGCTCGCCACTGCCTTCATTCGCTTCTGCAGGTTCTCGCCGGCGAACAACGGCATGATCAGCGAGTAGCAGGTCGCGCTCACGGCGATCGCCGCGAGCAGCATGGTCATGAACCTGACGTCGTGGAGCTTGCTGGCCAGAAGATCAATCATGCTTCACCCGTCAGAAATCGAAATTGATCATCTTCTTCATCACGAAGATGCCGATGCTCATCCAGACCAGACAGGCTACCAACATCAATTGACCGGTCGGATGGGTCCACAGCAGCGAGATGTATTGGGGCGTCGTGATATAGACGAGCAGCATAACGGTCGGGGGCAGTGCGCCGATGATACCCGCGGAAGCCTTGGCTTCCATCGACATCGCCTTGATCTTCTCTTTCATCTTCTTGCGGTCGCGCAGCACCCTGGAGAGGTTGCCAAGCGCTTCCGAGAGATTGCCGCCGGATTTCTGCTGGATCGAGACCACGATGCCGAAGAAATTCGCTTCGGGCACCGGCATGCTCTCGTAGAGGCGGGCGCAGGCATCGCCGAGCGGCATGCCGATGGTCTGTGTCTCGATGATTGCCTTGAACTCGCTCTTGAGCGGTTCAGGCGAGTCGCTGGCGACCACCTTGAGCGATTCAAACAGCGGCAGGCCGGCCTTGATGCCGCGCACGATCACGTCGACGGCGTCGGGGAGCGCCTTCAGGAACGCCGCTTCGCGGCGCTTTTTCAGGAAGCCGAGCAGCCAGCGCGGCAGTCCGAAGCCGGCGGCGAAGGCAATGCCTACTGCGCCCAACAGTCCGCCGCTGATCATGTAGGAGAGCACGAAGCCGATCGCTGCAAGGACGGCGGAAACGATCCAGAACTTCTGAGGCGTCCAGTCGAGGCCAGCCTGGGTCAGGCGCTTGCTCAGCGAAACCTTCGCCTCCTTCTGCCGGCGCGCGTCGAGCTCGCGCAAGGTCCCTTCGACCTGCTCGCGGCGCGAACGCTGGGTCCGTTCAGACTGCCGCATGGTGGCGGGTTCGGGGCGGCCGATGGAGGCGCGGCGCGCTTCCGCCTGCTTCTCCCCCGACAGCAAAGGATAGAGGAAGACCCAGCCGAGTCCGCCGACGGCGGTTGCGGCGAGGAAGCCGAGGGCGAGCGATTGCAGGTTCATCTTCGGCTTCCTTATGCCGGCGGCGGCGCTTCGGCGGCGTCGAGCGCGGCGGCGAGGCGGTTCTCCTCGTTATAGTAGCGGGCGCGCTCCCAGAATTTCGGCCGGCCGATGCCGGTCGAGCGATGCCGGCCGATGATCTTGCCGTTGGCGTCCTCGCCGACGATGTCGTACAGGAAGATGTCCTGCGTGATGATGGTGTCGCCTTCCATGCCCATCACCTCGGTGATGTGGGTGATGCGGCGGGAGCCGTCGCGCAGGCGCGCCGCCTGGATGATGACGTCGATCGAGGCGCAGATCATCTCGCGGATGGTGCGCGAGGGCAGCGAGAAGCCGCCCATCGTGATCATGGATTCGCAGCGCGACAGCGCCTCGCGCGGGTTGTTGGCGTGCAGCGTGCCCATCGAACCGTCATGGCCGGTGTTCATCGCCTGCAACAGGTCGAACGCCTCCGGTCCGCGGACTTCGCCGACGATGATGCGCTCAGGGCGCATACGCAGGCAGTTGCGGACCAGTTCGCGCATCGTGACCTGGCCTTCGCCTTCGATATTAGGCGGCCTGGTTTCCAGCCGCACCACATGCGGCTGCTGCAGTTGCAGCTCGGCGGCGTCCTCGCAGGTAATGATGCGTTCGTCGTGCTCGATATAGTTGGTCAGGCAGTTGAGCAGCGTGGTCTTGCCGGAGCCGGTGCCGCCGGAGATCAAGACGTTGCAGCGGACGCGGCCGATAATCTGCAGAATGCTCGCGCCATCCGGCGAGATCGCGCCGAACTTGACGAGCTGCTCCAGTGTCAGCTTGTCCTTCTTGAATTTGCGGATGGTGAGGGCGGGTCCATCGATCGCGAGCGGCGGCACGATGGCGTTGACGCGCGAGCCGTCGGCGAGGCGGGCGTCGCAGATCGGCGAAGATTCGTCGACGCGGCGGCCGACCTGGCTGACGATGCGCTGGCAGATGTTGAGAAGCTGCTGGTTGTCGCGGAAGCGGATGCCGGTGCGCTGGATCTTGCCGGCGACTTCGATGTAAACCGTGCCGGCGCCGTTGACCATGATGTCGGCGATGTCGTCGCGCGACAACAGCGGCTCCAGCGGGCCGTAGCCGAGCACGTCGTTGCAGATGTCGTCGAGCAGGTCTTCCTGCTCGGCGATCGACATCACGATGTTCTTGATCGCGATGATCTCGTTGACGATGTCGCGGATTTCCTCGCGCGCGGAATCGCCGTCGAGCTTCGCGAGCTGAGCGAGGTCGATCGCCTCGATCAGCGCACCGAAGATGGTGGCCTTGACCTGATAGTAAGTGTCGGATCGGCGCGTGTCGACGGTCGGCGCCGGCGGCGGCTTGGGCGGGGCGATCGGGGGCGAAGGCATGGTCGGAGGCGCCATCTCGCGCGCCGGCGCGGCTGCGGCCAAAGATTCCGGCGCGTGAACGGCGGGCCTCAGTGCCCGCACTTCACTGTCATTTGCGCTACGCTTACCAAACACGACTCTGCTCCAGACCGGCTATTTCGCCCGCAGCTTCTCCAGCAAGGGCGACAGGAACGACCCTTTGGTTTTCTTGGTCTCGCCGCGGCCGGTCAGCCGCTGCGCGATCTGCAGGAACATCTCGATGGTGCGATGATTGGCGGAGATCTCCGCGATCATCTGGCCGTTATTGGCGGCCGAGCCGAAGATCTGCGGATCGAACGGTATCGTCGCGATCGGCTCGGCCTCGATCGCCTTGGCGAATTCGGCGGCGTTGATCTCGGGGCGCTTCGGCACGCCGACCTGGTTGAGGCAATAGATCGGCGCGCGGTCGTTCGGCCGCGAGGCCTTCAAGAGGTCGACCAGGTTCTTGGTGTTGCGCAGGTTGGCAAGGTCGGGGACTGCGACCACCAGGATGTCGTCGGCGGCGATCAGCGCCCGCTTGGTCCAGCCCGACCATTGGTGCGGGACGTCGAGCACGGTGCAGGGCATGGTGGTGCGGAGCGTGTCGAAGATCGCATCGAACGCCTCGGCGCCGAAATCGTAGACGCGGTCGAGCGTGGCGGGCGCCGCGAGCAGACTCAAGTGATCGGTGCATTTCGACAGCAGCCGGTCGATGAAGGCGGTGTCGACACGGTCGGGCGAGAACACGGCCTCGGCGATCCCCTGCGGCGGATCCTGGTTGTAGTCGAGGCCGGCCGTGCCGAAGGCGAGATCGAGATCGGCGACGACGGAATCCAGCGCCAGGTCGCGCGCGATCGCCCAGGCGACGTTGTGCGCCACGGTGGACGCGCCGACACCACCCTTGGCGCCGACCACGGCAAGGATGCGCCCGACCGCCTTGGCCTCGGGCGCCGAGAACAGGTTGCAGACCGAGCGCACCACGTCGATGGTGACAACAGGCGCGATCATGTAGTCGCTGACGCCGCGGCGCACCAACTCGCGATAGAGCGCGACATCGTTGAGGCGGCCGATCACGATCACGCGCGTGCCGGCGTCGCAGACCGCGGCGAGTTGGTCGAGACCGGCGAGGATGTCGCTATTGGTCCCGGTTTCCAGGATGATGACGTTTGGCGTCGGCGCCGAGCGATAGGCCTCGATGGCGGCGGCCATGCCGCCCATCTGGATCTTCAGATGCGCCTTGGCGAGCCTGCGGTCCTCGCCGGCTGACTGCACCGCGGCGGCGGTCTCCACCGTATCGCAGAACGCCTGCACCGACACCCGCGGCGCCGGGGCAATATGCTCCTCCACCTGCGACGGGACGTCAGGCTGGGCGTCGGAGTTCTGGCGCGCGTAACTGATCATTTGCCGAGATTGCTCAGTTTGGCCGCGTCGGCCTCGGGATAGGTCGTCGTTGTCGCCACGCCCTTGCGGTACTTTTCGAAGGCCACGTCACGCCGCTCGGTGTAAGGCGGCGTTTCCGCGCGCGGTTGCACCAGATCGCTCGGATTGTCGACCATCGAGGCGAGGTTGCGCTGGCTGGCGCAGCCGAAATTGTAATAGGGCTTGTTGTCGAAATAGCTCTTGTTGTTGATCGACGGCCCGAGGTCCTCCGGCCAGGTGCCGCATGGGCCGGCCACCGCCGAGATCCGCGCATAGTTGATACGGATCGCCGCGAAATGGCGCGGATCCTCGGGACGATACTGGCGCACGGCGACCGCGCGCGGCGGCACGCCGGCGGCGGCGAATGTCGCCTGGATCTCGCGCAGGGAATCGGCGGCGGCGCGCGCATTCCGCGTGCCGAGCGGCGTGTCGATGCTGATCGCGCCGGTGCCTTCGCGCAGCCAGGTCTGCGCCAGTCCCATCACGTCGGCGCGCTGTTCAGCGGTAAGGCCGCCGCGGCCGCTGCCGACGAACACCACGATGGAGCGGTCGGTTTCCTGGACTGCGATCGGATGGCGCAGGCGATAATCGTCGGGAAAGCTCGCCAGCGGCGAATCTTCCGTGTGCCGACAGGCGCCGAGCGCCACCGCAATGCCGATCAGTGCCCCGAGGCGAGCGAGGGTGCGGTTGCGATCGGCGGATCGTTTGGATGTCAGCTTGGGTGTCATCGTCCCGCCTCAGTCGGTAATGAAGCCGTAAGTGCCACGGTAATTTCGCCCCGGCTCGGTGCGGCCCGGTACGCCATAGATGCGATTGATGCTGCCGAGGAAGTCGGCTTGCGGGTCGGATGCATTGGCAAAACCATCGTCCGGCCGCGACAGGTCCTTCTGCGCCACCGCGCGCACCACATAGGGGGTCACCAGCACCATCAGCTCGGTCTGGTTGTTGACGAAGTCGCGGCTGCGGAACAGCGTGCCGAGGACTGGCAGTTGGGCAAGGCCCGGAAAGCCGTTGATCGCCTGCTTGGTCTGCTCCTGGATCAGGCCGGCCATCGCCATTGCGCCGCCGGAGGGGATTTCCAGGGTCGTTTCGGCGCGGCGGGTCTTGATCGAGGGAATGGTCAGCGAGTTCACCTGTCCGGCGCTGACCGCCTGCGCGATCGTGATCGAATTGTCGTTCGACAGCTCGGACACTTCGGTCATCACCCGCAGGCTGATGCGGCCTTCGGTCAGCACGATCGGCGTGAAGTTCAGCGAGATGCCGAATTTCTTGAACTGGATCTGCGTCGTACAGACATGGGTTGTGGGGTCGCAGGAGTAGCCCGCTGGAATTGGGAATTCGCCGCCCGCGATGAAGGTTGCGGATTCGCCGGAAATGGCGGTCAGATTCGGCTCGGCCAGCGTCCGCACCACGCCCGCGCTTTCCATTGCGCGCAGCGTTGCCGAAACCGAGGGGGTGGCACCGAACGAGGCGGTGGCCGTGTTAGAGCCGACCAGCGGACGGCCATAGGCGGTGAAGGGATTGGCGTTGCTGAAATTCACCACCGCCGTGCCGTAGTTCAGGTTGGCGGTGAGATCGATGCCGAGCTGCTTGATGATGGAGCGCGCGACCTCGGCGACGGTGACCTTGAGCATCACCTGGTCGCGGCCGCGGACCACGATCGAGTTGACCACCTTTTCGGGGCCGCCGGCAAGCCGCGCGGCGAGATCGCCGGCCTGCTGCGCCTCGATCGGGCTCGAAGCCGTGCCGGTCAGCACCACGCCATCGCCGACGCCGTCGATCTGGATGTCGGCATTCGGCAGCGACTGGCGGAGCGCAGCGCGCACACCGTTGAGATCGCGCTTTACGGCGATATCATAGGCGGCGATCTGCGCGCCGGTGGAGTCGAAGAACACGATGTTGGTCTGGCCGACCGCGGCGCCGATGATATAGGCGCGCTGCGACGAGCGGATCACGGCATTGGCGATCTTGGGATCGGCCACCAGTACATCCTTGATATCGCGGGGCAGGTCGACCACGACCGATTTGCCGACCCCGAGCGACAGGAAGCGCGCGTTGGCCTTGCCGTCCGCCGTTGGCGGTGCCGTGACGCGGTAATCGCTCGCCACCACCGGCGTCAGAGCCGGGTTTAGCGTAAAGGCGACAGCGGCCGAAAACGATAGGGCGCGAACGACGAAAGCTCGCAGCATCGATCGATTCCCCCAGCCTCTCATTCCCCGCGCCCTTTCGCTCACTTCTGTACCGTTTGCGGACTGGCGATGCCGTAGCGGATGACGTTGATGGTTTGGCCGCGCCTGCGCATTTGATTGTCGGCGTTGGCTTCGACGATATTGACGTCGGCGATGCTGCGCAGCGCCAGCGTCAGCGTGCCGCTCTGGCGGGCACGTGCCAGCGTCTCCGCCTGTTCGGGCTTGAGCTCGAGTGTCACGGTCTTGCCGATCAGCGCGCTGGTGCCGTCCTTTTCCTTCGGCGCCTGGTCGATCGCAAGCACGCGGACATTGCTCAGGATGATCTCCGAATTGACGACGTCGGGGCCATTGCCGTCCGGATTCTTGCTGCGTTTGGAGAGAATGACGTCGACCCGGTCGTTCGGCAGGATGAAGCCGCCGGCAGCGGTCTCCGGCGAGATTTCGGTCGAGATCGCGCGCATGCCGGACGGCAGGATCGCGGCCATGAAGCCACTGCCATCGGCCTTCACCAACTTCTGTTCGCGGATCGGCTCGCCGGCGATAAAGGGCGCGCGCGCAATTGAGCCAACGACCTCCTTCATCGCCTCGGGTTTGCCGTCGCGCCGCATGAAGGTGCCGCTCGCCGTCGCGGCCGGCCAGCTCTGCCACTGCAAGTCGTCGGCCTTGACCGACTGGCCGAGGCCGATATCGGACTTCGCGACCAGTATGTCGACGGTCGGCAGTTGTGCCACCGGTTCGGTCTTGGGAGCGGGTCGGTCGCCGCCTCCGCTCGCCAGATACAGCGCCGCGAGGCCGGCAACGCCGGCAATAGCCAGGACCACGATGCGGGCGGTATTCATTACGCTTCACTTTCCACAGGACGACGCGACGGTTCCCGCCGCTGTGATCGGCAGTTGACCAGCTATTCGTCAAAGCATGGTTAATGAGGCGTATCTAAATCGCCTTAACGGGCAGTTACTTCCACCCGTTCAACGCATTACGAAATGCGCGAAGTCGACCGCCTTCATCCATTCGGTCTCGGGATAGATCACGAGCGCGCCAAGTGCGAGCGCGACGCCATAGGGGATGCCGGTCTCCTTGGCATGCAGCCGCAACAGCCAGGCCTGGCCCAGCAGCGGGTAAGGCAGCGGCCACCGTCGAAACTGGAGCAAAAGCAGCGTCAGCGCGCCGCCGAACAGGGACGCATAGAGCAAGTAGAAAAGCAGATGGTCGAAGCCGAACCACAGCGCGGCGCCGGCGGCGACCTTGGCGTCCCCGCCGCCAATCCAGCCGAACGCAAAGCAGGCAAATCCCGCCGCGAGCACGAGGGCGCCGGCTCCGGCATGCGAAAGCATCTCGTGGAGTCCCATGCCGCTTGCGAGCGCGAGCACAACAAAGCCCGCAACCAGCGCCAATGACACGCGGTTCGAAATCGTCATACTGACAAGGTCGCTTGCGGCGGCGAATGCCATCAGTGCGGGAAACAGCAGCAGGCGAAGAATGTCGAGGATCATGTGATTACGCAGCCCGTGCGGTCCAAATGAGGTCGTCTCGAATCTAGCCGCGAGAGATGAACAATCGGCGAAGGCAGGGGCAGCTCACCAGACTGCCGCTATTCGGCAGGCAAGCGTGAAAACCGCAAGTGCCAGGGCGACGCAGATGATGTGCGCGGACGCGCCGTTGCTATTGTCGGCCCGAAAGTACGCCTTGGTTGCCGCAACTCGTGGAACAGGTAACCTACCCATGCTTCGCCGTCCTACTCGACAAATAGAACAAAGGCCCCGGATTGCCGGGGCCTTTGTCGCTGGCCGCGAGAGTTAGTTACCCCTTCGGCGTCAGTCCGTCTGACACCTGCTGCAACCTGGCGTTGAGGTTGGTGCCGATGGTGGTGAGGACACCAATGATCACGACGGCAATGAGCGCGGCGATCAGACCGTACTCGATGGCGGTCGCGCCGGACTCGTCCTTAGTGAAACGCGAAACGAGGTTCTTCATAGATTACTCCTGGTGTGCACGTGGCTGGTCGAACTATCGTTTGGTCACACCGGCGTTCTCAGCACCGTGACCATGCACGCGACCGTAGGGGTGCGACAATTGCGCAGCAGTTAATTCGATTGCAGAAAGATCGCCCCAAATTTGACAGTTCCGACCCAGAGTCAACGCGGGCTTAAGACGTTCGGTAAAACTTGAATCTTTTGGATGCCGACGTGATTGGATCAAACCCCGTATCGAGGTGCGCTCGGTTACGAGAGGATTGGGTAGGCGGCCGCGGCGATGCAGCAGGCAAGTCGCCCGTCCACTCCGGAAACGAATGCGGGTGCAATTGCGGAAGCGCTTTTTGCACTTCGTTCATGAATTGTTGTCAGTTTAGCTCTGTCGGGCGCCGCTTCCGCTGCGTATCGCGGTTGCCGGCTTGTCAGTGTCCCGGGGTAGAGCATGTCGTTCAAGTCAGACCGTATCCGTACGTTGGCGGGTCTCGCCTTCAGCCTTCTCGCAGCCGCCGTCACGGCCTGGCCTTCTGCAAGCTTTGCCGCGGCCGACCCTGATCGGATCGAGGTCAATGTCGACCAGGCCAAGCTCGTCAAGCTCCCGACCGGCATCGCCACCATCGTGGTCGGCAACCCCATGATCGCCGACGTGACGCTGCAGACCGGCGGCGTCGTGGTCGTCACCGGCAAGGGTTATGGTGCCACCAATTTCATCGCGATGGACCGCAACGGCCAGGTGCTGGTCGATCGCCAGATCCAGGTCCAGGGCCCGAGCGACCAACTCGTCACCGTCTATCGCGGCATCGAGCGGGAATCCTATAGCTGTATGCCGATCTGCCAGCGCCGCGTGACGCTCGGCGATGGCGAGAACTACTTCAAGTCCGCGATCGATCAGGCCGGCACGCTCAGCACCCAGGCGAGCGGGCAGGGCGGGTCCGCCTCAAAATCGTCCAACTGACAAATCGTCCAACTGACGAAAGCTGCAGAGGCGTTGGCGGCGGCGTCGTTGCGCTGTCCGCCCATGCTTAACGCCGGCCTAACGGAGCGGGTCGTGCCGTCTCGGTCCGGCGAAACATTTCGACAATCAGTTTCGGTTAGTCCTTGCGGGGTCATTCCCGCGAGACTCCCCCGATGCCGCAGCCCCTTGGCTCTTTCCGGAACTTGTTGCGCCGGTTTCGCCGCGATCGTCGCGGTGTAACCGCCGTTGAATTCGCCTTCGTCGCGCCGGTGTTCTTCGCGCTGCTGTTCGCGATCATCGAGACCGCGCTGGTCTTCTTCGCCAGCCAGGTGCTCGAGACGATCACCCAGGATACCGCGCGGCTGGTCCAGACCGGCCAGGCCCAAAGCGGTTCGCTCAGTCAGGCGCAATTCAAGGATCTGGTTTGCGGCCACACGCTCAGTTTTATGTTCGACTGCAGAAACGGCATCTATGTCGACGTTCGCAGCTACGCGCAGGCGAACGTGGTCAAGATTCCCAACCAGATCAATGGAAGCAGCACCTTCATCAATGACATGAGATATTGTCCTGGCCAGGACAGCAATATCGTCGTGGTCAGGCTGTTCTATCAGTGGCCGGTCTACATCATCAAAATCCTCAACGTCGGATACAATCTCGAATACGACCTGTCCAATCTGAGCGGCAGCAAACGCCTGTTGTCGGGAACGGCGGTCTTCAAGAACGAGCCCTTTCCGACTGGTGGGGTGACGTGCTCATGAGCGAAGCAATGAGAAAGAGTTTGCTCTCATCGACGTGGCGCGTGCGCCGCAAGATCGGCGATCTCGTGCGCGATTGCCGCGGCGTGGCGGCTGTCGAATTCGCGATGATCGTGCCCATCATGCTGGTGCTGTTCTTCGGAACGGTCGAGCTCAGCTCTGCCATCGCCATCAAGCGCAAGCTGGCACTGGTGGCACACGCGGCCTCCGACCTGACCTCGCAATCGCTGGACAGCGTCAAGAACACGGATATGCAGAATGCCTTCGCCTCGAGCGGGGCAATCATGCTGCCCTATTCGCTGACGCCGTTGTCCGCGACCGTCTCGGAAATATTCATCGACAAGAACAAGATCGCGAAGATCCAGTGGAGCCAGTCGGCCACCGTCGCAATGGTCAGCGGCTCGCCACAGGCGACGCTCATGGCTTCGCCGCACAAGCCAAACGATACGGCGACGGTTCCGGAGGGGTTGCTGATACCGAACACCTGGCTGATCTGGAGCGAGGTCAGTTACACCTACACGCCGACGGTCGGCTATGTGCTCAAGACTGGTCTTCCGATGGATGACGAGGCTTATACCCGCCCGAGGCACTCGACCTGCGTCGACTATCCGCAGCTCACCGGATCAAGCAATAGCTGCACGCCGGTTTCTTAGCAGCGCGACGTTGGCGCGCAACCTAAAACAAGAAGCCGCGCGGTGAGCGCGGCTTCTTTCTTATTCGGTGCTCCTGCTTCGGAGCGTTTGCTTCAGTCGCTAACGCTGCGGACGCAGGCCCGTCGTCGGTCAGCCCGCCGAGCGCAGATTGTCGGCGGCGGATTTGCCGGAGCGACGATCGGACACGATCTCGTAGGAGATCTTCTGGCCTTCGCGCAGCGTGCCCAGGCCAGCGCGCTCGACTGCGCTGATGTGCACGAACACGTCGCTGCCGCCGTCATCGGGCTGAATGAAGCCGTAGCCCTTGGTTGCGTTAAACCACTTCACGGTTCCCATGCTCACGGGATAGTCCCTTCTCAGATAGACAAGTCAAAGCCCGCTTCTGGCAGGCTGGTGGATCGAATTTTGGAAGGGTCGTCAGCACCTGAACCGGGATACCGGTGGATGGCTAATGTCGTCCGGCCGAAAATCGATTAGCCCGATATTATGCGAAAAACGGCCCTAAAACAATCCTGACGTGCGCGGATTTCGTTCGAACGTGCAAACCGCCGGGATCGCGCAAGACGTCAGGGCGTCGTGCGCGATTCCGGACGGCTTCGGGGCACGTCAGCGGCGGCGGAACTGGCCGCCCCGCGGCGCCTGGCCGCGCGGCGGGCCGCCGGGCGAACTCGGACGTTCGTCCTTGTGACGGAAAATCAGCCGCCCCTTCTCGAGATCGTAGGGCGACATTTCAATCGTAACCCGGTCGCCGGCCAGCGTCTTGATGCGGTTCTTCTTCATCTTGCCGGCCGTATAGGCGACAATCTCGTGTCCGGTATCGAGTTGCACGCGATAGCGTGCGTCGGGGAGGATTTCGGTCACCAGCCCCTCGAACTGGATCAGCTCTTCCTTAGCCATGTGGTTCTCCAGAATCGATTGACGGCTAGTGCTGCGTTTGGTTGTTGCGTTTGGGCTGCGGTTTCGCCCGGCTTTCGCGGTGCAAGAAGGCGACGCCTTGAATGCCGCTGCCCTGGTTGCCCTCGCTCTTGCCGATCTGCGGCGGACGTGGCGACTCGCCCCGGTTCGCCTGTGGCGCGCCATTCTTACCACCTCCACGGCGGCGGCGGCGAGGGCCTTTTGCTGCCTGAGGCGATTCATTTCCCTTGGCCATATGGGGCCGCTGCGCCGCTCGTCCAGCCGCCCGATGCGGGGCGGCGGCGGCGGCAGGCGCCTGCTCGCGATTGCCCGGTGTACGGCGATCTTCGCGCGGCAGCGCCACCCGGATCAGCCGTTCGATGTCGCGCAGATATCCCATCTCCTCTGCGCCCGCGATCAGCGAGATCGCAACGCCGTCGGCGCCGGCGCGTGCGGTGCGGCCGATGCGGTGCACATAAGTCTCCGGCACGTTGGGCAGGTCGTAATTGACGACATGGCTGATGCCGTCGACGTCGATGCCGCGCGCGGCGATGTCGGTCGCGACCAAGGTGCGGATTTCGCCGGAACGAAAGGCCGCTAGCGTGCGCTCGCGGTGATTCTGCGACTTGTTGCCGTGAATCGCGTTAGCCGCGATGCCGGCCTTCTCCAGCCCCTTCACCACCTTGTCGGCACCGTGCTTGGTGCGGGTGAACACCAGCGCGCGGTTGACCGGTTCCTGCTTCAACAGTTGCGCCAGTATGGCGGGCTTGGCAGTGAAATCGACCTGGATGATGCGCTGTGTGACGCGCTCGGCGGTCGAGGACACCGGTGTCACCGCCACGCGGGCCGGATCACGCAGCATCGCTTCGGCGAGCTCGGCGATATCCTTCGGCATCGTCGCCGAGAAGAACAGCGTCTGTCGCCTCTGCGGCAGCTTGGCGACGATCTTCCTGATGTCATTGATGAAGCCCATGTCGAGCATGCGGTCGGCTTCATCGAGCACCAGGAACTCGACCTGATTGAGCTTCAAGCCGTTGCTCTGCACGAGGTCGAGCAGGCGGCCGGGGGTGGCGACCATGACCTCGACTCCCTGCATCACCGAGCGGACCTGCCGGCCCATCGGTACGCCGCCGATCGCGAGTGCGGAAGAAAGGCGGATGTGGCGGCCATAGGCATTGAAGCTGTCGAGGATCTGGCCCGACAATTCGCGGGTCGGCGACAGCACCAGCACGCGGCACGACTTCGGCTGCACCTTGGTGCGGTTCTGCAGCAGGCGGTTGAGGATCGGCAGCGCAAAGGACGCGGTCTTGCCGGTGCCGGTTTGCGCAATGCCGATCACGTCGCGGCCTTCGAGCGCGAGCGGAATGGTCTGGGCCTGGATCGGAGTGGGGGTGACGTAGTTCTCTTCCCGAAGTGCGCGGGCGATGGGATCGGCAAGGCCGAAATCCTGAAAGGAGGTCAAAAGGGAGGTCTTTCCATCAAAACGTCAGGCGCGCCGGCCATGCCGGCCGGGCGCGTGAGGGCATCGGTGATACCCTCGTGTTTGGGGCATCGGTGCTGTTGGCTGATCAAAGGCAAGCCAAAAGCCGCCGAGGCTGGTTGGAACCAAGGCGGCTTGGAACACGCAAGCTTGCGCCGACCCGGCGATTCGCGCGGGTCATGGCAACCATATGGAACATGAACGCGGCGCTTTCAAGGTAAACTCTCCTCGAATTCGGCCGGCCGCAGGAGCGAAGTCGCTATTGCAGGGCGCGAGGCCGATGTCGTGACAGCGTCACAATTAGCTGCCGGAAATTTAGCCAAATCGGTCTGATTGCTCAAAAAATGAACTGATTGCCGCTTTGGCATACATTTCTAGCGCCTAATAATTAGGCGACGATGCTCTATGTTTTCCCGGAAATGCCAAATTGCTGTGCGCTAGCAATGGCTTAAGCGGTGCTTCGACCGTGGCATGGTTCTTGCGATTCCTTGACCGCAGGCGGCCGTGGGGCCGTTCGCATGCGTTCACGCCTGCGTCAGGGAGATGACATTTCATGATCACACAGCTTACTCACGATATAGCGACGCTGAGCCGCCGTGGCTGGCTCGCTGCCGCCGCGGGTCTGGTTTTGGGCCTGGCGTCGTCGCCATTTTCTCCGGCCAAAGCCGCCGACGACACCATCAAGATCGGCGTCCTGCATTCACTCTCCGGCACCATGGCCATCAGCGAGACCACGCTGAAGGATACGATTCTCTTCCTGATCGACGAGCAGAACAAGAAAGGCGGCGTGCTCGGCAAGAAGCTCGAGGCTGTCGTCGTCGATCCCGCATCGAACTGGCCGCTGTTCGCGGAAAAGGCGCGCGAACTCATCACCAAGGACAAGGTCGCGGTCGTGTTCGGCTGCTGGACCTCGGTGTCGCGCAAATCCGTGCTTCCGGTGTTCAAGGAGCTGAACAACATCCTGTTCTACCCCGTGCAGTACGAGGGCGAAGAGTCCGAGCGCAACGTGTTCTACACCGGCGCCGCTCCGAACCAGCAGGCGATCCCCGCGGTCGACTACCTGATGAAGGACGAGAAGGTGAAGCGCTGGGTGCTGGCGGGCACCGACTATGTCTATCCGCGCACCACCAACAAGATCCTGGAAGCCTACTTGAAGTCGAAGGGCGTCAAGCAGGAAGACATCATGATCAACTACACGCCGTTCGGTCATAGCGACTGGCAGACGATCGTGGCCGACATCAAGAAGTTCGGCTCGGCCGGCAAGAAGACGGCGGTGGTCTCCACCATCAACGGTGACGCCAACGTTCCCTTCTACAAGGAGCTCGGCAACCAGGGCATCAAGGCGACCGACATCCCGGTGGTGGCGTTCTCGGTCGGTGAGGAAGAGCTCGCCGGCATCGACACCAAGCCGCTGGTCGGCCATCTCGCCGCCTGGAACTACTTCGAGTCGATCAAGACGCCCGCCAACGAGAAGTTCATCAAGGATTGGCAGGCCTACACCAAGAATCCGAAGCGCGTGACCAACGACCCGATGGAAGCGCACTACATCGGCTTCAACATGTGGGTGAAGGCAGTTGAGAAGGCGAAGTCGACCGATCCGGACAAGGTGATCGACGCGCTGCCCGGCACCGAGGCGCCGAACCTGACCGGTGGCGTCTCCAAGATGCTGCCGAACCACCACATCACCAAGCCGGTGTTCATCGGCGAGATCAAGGGCAACGGCCAGTTCGATGTGGTGTGGAAGACCCCCGGCCTCGTCGCGGGCGATGCCTGGTCGAAGGAGCTGGAAGGCTCCAGGGACCTGATCGGTGACTGGGTCGGCAAGAAGTGCGGCAACTGGAACACCAAGACCAACAAGTGCGGCGGTCAGGGCTCCTGATCTAAGCCGTCCATTTAAACAGTCTTCCAAGAGACTGGAGAAGGCGGCGGCGTTCGCCGCCTTCTCCTCACCACTCCTGCCGGGGTCGTCACGTGTTTGGCTATTTCCTTGATCGTTTTCGCGCGATCGTCCTTTCAGTCTTGCTGATTGCCTGCTTCGCGCTGCCGGCCTTCGCGGGTCCGTTCGAGGACGCGGTCGCCAAATTCGCCAATGACGAATTTTCCGATACCGAAGCAGCGATCGAGGCGGTCGCAAGCTCGGGCAATCCGCTCGCCTTCCCGATCATCTCGGCGCTCCAGGAGGAGCGGCTGTCGGCCGATCCCGAGAGCAAGAAAGTCTTCATCACGCAAACGGACGGCAAGATCATCGATGCCGCCACCGGTGCCGCCGTCGACAAGCTGCCGGACAATGCGGCGTCCGTCCGTCTCAACAACCGCCTGCGCCGCACGGTGGAGGCCGCACTCGGCAGCCTGACGCTGCTCTCGCCCGATCCCGCCAAGCGCGTTGCCGCCGCGCAATCCGTCTTCAAGAGCCATGACGAGAACGCACTCTCCGTGGTCGAGGGCGCGCTCGCGAAGGAGACCGACAAGGCGGCCAAGCAGGCATTCACCGAGGCCCGTGCGGCGATCATCCTGTTCAAGTCTGACGCCTCCGACAACGACAAGCTCGAGGCGGTCGGGGTCATCAAGTCGCGCGGCGACCAGGAAGCGCTGGCGCTATTGACCAGCGCCGGCCCCGACCAGCCGCCGCTGGTGGCGCAAGCCATCACCGGCGCGATCTCCTCGATCCAGAGCAATCTGGCGATGTGGTCGGCGGTGCAGAACGCCTGGTATGGCCTGTCGCTTGGCTCGGTGCTGCTGCTGGCGGCGATCGGGCTTGCCATCACCTTCGGCGTGATGGGCGTCATCAACATGGCCCATGGCGAGATGGTGATGCTGGGCGCCTACACCACCTTCGTGGTGCAGGAGGTGATCCGGACGCGCTATCCCGGCCTGTTCGACTATTCGCTCCTGATCGCGGTGCCGCTCGCCTTCCTGGTCGCGGGCGGGATCGGAGTCCTGATCGAGCGCAGCATCATCCGCTTCCTCTATGGTCGTCCGCTGGAGACGCTGCTGGCGACCTGGGGCCTGTCGCTGGTGCTGCAGCAGGCGGTGCGCACAATGTTCGGCCCGACCAATCGCGAAGTCGGCAATCCCTCCTGGATGAGCGGCGCCTTCGAGCTCGGCCAGATCACCATCACCTATAACCGGCTCTGGATCCTCTGCTTCACGCTCGCGGTGTTCGTGATCCTGCTTGCGATGCTGCGCTACACCGCGCTCGGGCTCGAGATGCGCGCGGTGACCCAGAACCGCCGGATGGCGGCCTCGATGGGTATCGCCACCTCGCGCGTCGACGCGCTGACCTTCGGCCTCGGCTCGGGGATTGCCGGCATCGCGGGCGTGGCGCTGTCGCAGATCGACAATGTCAGCCCCAATCTCGGCCAGAGCTACATCATCGACAGTTTCATGGTCGTCGTATTCGGCGGTGTCGGCAATCTCTGGGGCACGCTGGTCGGCGCCTTCACGCTGGGGATCGCCAACAAGTTCCTGGAGCCGGTCGCCGGCGCCGTGCTCGGCAAGATCGCCATCCTGGTCCTGATCATCCTGTTCATCCAGAAGCGGCCACGCGGCCTGTTCGCGCTGAAAGGGCGGGCGGTGGAAGCATGAGCGCGCATATCCTCACCCGCTCGCTGGACCGCGCCGCGACCGCCTTCATCCTTATCGTCGCGGCCGCCGGCATCCTGATCCCGCTGTCGAACCTGCTGCTGCCTCAAGGCTCGTTCCTGCAGGTGCCGACCTATCTGGTCGCGCTCTGGGGCAAATATGTCTGCTACGCGATCCTGGCGCTCTCCATCGATCTGATCTGGGGCTATTGCGGCATCCTCTCGCTCGGCCATGGCGCCTTCTTCGCGCTCGGCGGTTACGCCATGGGCATGTACCTGATGCGCCAGATCGGCAGCCGCGGCGTCTATGGCAACCCGATCCTGCCTGATTTCATGGTGTTCCTGAACTGGGACAAGCTGCCCTGGTACTGGTACGGCTTCGACATGTTCCCCTTCGCGGCCCTGATGGTGCTGGTGGTGCCGGGCCTGCTCGCCTTCTGCTTCGGCTGGCTCGCCTTCCGCTCCCGCGTCACCGGCGTCTATCTCTCGATCATCACCCAGGCGATGACCTATGCGCTGCTGCTTGCCTTCTTCCGCAATGATTTCGGCTTCGGCGGCAACAATGGCCTGACCGACTTCAAGGACATCCTGGGCTTCAACGTCCAGGCCGACGGCACGCGCGCCGCCTTGTTCGCGCTGAGCTGTCTTGCGCTAATTGTTGGTTTCCTGATCTGTCGGGCGATCGTGACCTCGAAGCTTGGCAAGGTCTTGATCGCGGTGCGCGACGCCGAAAGCCGCACCCGCTTCCTCGGCTATCGCGTCGAATCCTACAAGCTGTTCGTGTTCACGCTGTCGGCCTGCATGGCCGGCGTCGCCGGTGCGCTCTATGTGCCGCAGGTCGGCATCATCAATCCAAGCGAATTCGCGCCGGGCAATTCAATTGAGGCGGTGATCTGGGTCGCGGTCGGCGGCCGTGGCACGCTCGTCGGCGCTGCGCTCGGCGCCGTCGTCGTCAACTATGCCAAGACCTTCTTCACCTCAGGCCCGCTTGCGCCGTACTGGCTGTTCATGCTGGGCGCGCTGTTCATCCTGGTGACGCTGCTGCTGCCCAAGGGCATCGTCGGCACCTTCAATTCCTGGTGGGAGCCATGGAGGGCGCAGCGCGACGCGGCCGCGGAAAGCGCCGCACGCGAAGACGGCATCAGCGAACCCAATCCGGCGGAGCAGGCGCGATGAACGTGATGGACACCCGTGCCACTTCCGCGATGCTGTATCTCGATGGCGTGCACGTCTCCTTCGATGGCTTCCACGCCATCAACAACCTCTCGATCGCGCTCGAGCCGGGCGAGATGCGCGCGATCATCGGCCCGAACGGCGCCGGCAAGACCACGATGATGGACATCATCACCGGCAAGACCAAGCCGGACGAGGGCACCGTGCTGTTCGATGGGGTCACCGACCTGACCCGGCTGGACGAGACCCGCATCGCCGAGCTCGGCATCGGCCGCAAATTCCAGAAGCCGACGGTGTTCGAAAGCCAGACCGTGCAGGACAATCTCCTGCTCGCACTCAATGTCGACCACAGCGTCAGGGGCACGCTGTTCTGGCGCGAGAGCAGGGCCGAGACCGAGCGCATCCAGAAAGTGCTGGAGACCATCCGCCTGACCGACGCGCGCAACCGGCTCGCCGGCAGTCTCAGTCACGGCCAGAAGCAGTGGCTCGAGATCGGCATGCTGCTGGCGCAGGATCCGAAGCTGCTGCTGGTCGACGAGCCAGTGGCCGGGATGACCGATGTCGAGACCCACCAGACCGCGGAGCTTCTGAAGGAGATCAACAAGGACCACACCATCATGGTGGTAGAGCACGACATGACCTTCGTGCGCGAGCTTGGCGTCAAGGTGACCTGCTTGCATGAAGGCACGGTGCTGGCGGAGGGGAGCATCGACCAGGTCTCGTCGAACGAGCGGGTCGTTGAGGTCTACTTGGGTCGATAGGCCGTAGTGCGACTAGCGAATGGCGAGTAGCGAATAGGGAAGCGTGGAGACTATGAGCGCGGCAATTCTAACCATTCGCCATTCGCCATTCGCTATCCGCCATTCGCCGCGTCGCGATAGGAGATCGCTGATGCTCAAAGTCGACAACATCAACCTCTTCTACGGCGCGGCACAGGCGCTGCGCGGCGTCTCGCTGTCGGCCGAGCCCGGCAAGGTCACCTGCGTGCTCGGACGCAACGGCGTCGGTAAGACTTCGCTGCTCCGCGCGATGGTCGGCCAATATCCGATCGCGTCAGGTACGATCGAGTTCGACGGCAACGCTATCACCGGCCTGAAGCCGTATGAGCGCGCGCGGCGCGGCATCGGCTTCGTGCCGCAGGGGCGCGAGATCTTTCCGCTGCTCACGGTGGAGGAGAATCTCAAGACCGGCTTCGGTCCGCTCAAGCGCGAGAACCGCTTCATTCCGGACGACGTGTTCTCGCTGTTTCCGGTGCTGCAATCGATGCTCGGCCGCCGCGGCGGCGACCTCTCAGGCGGACAACAACAGCAATTAGCGATCGGCCGTGCGCTGGTGATGCGGCCGAAATTGTTGCTTTTGGACGAGCCGACCGAGGGCATCCAGCCCTCGATCATCAAGGACATCGGCCGCGCTATCTCCTATTTGCGCAATCTCGGCAACATCGCGATCGTGCTGGTCGAGCAATATCTCGATTTCGCCTGCGAGCTCGGCGACTCCTTTGCGGTGATGGACCGTGGGGCGGTGAAATATGCCTGCGACCGCTCCAATCTCGATCCCGCTGAAATCTCGCGCCAAATGGCGCTATAAGGGACGCGACCGGCCAAACGGGGGGACGGATGCGCACCGAGATTGCACGCGCTGATGCAGCGACCTTTGCGGCCAACCGCGCCCGCGGTGCGGTGCGGTTCGGCGTGCGCCTGCACGATGGCGTCACCCGCCGCGGTGATTTGCACGAATCCGGCTCGCTCCGCGTACGTTTCCCTTCAGCGGAGGGCGAGGGGCTGTCGGCCGTGTTCGTCAATACCGCCGGCGGGGTTGCCGGCGGCGACCGCTTTGACATCGATATCGCGGCCCGTGAGGGCGCGCGGCTGACGCTGACGACAGCCGCCGCCGAGAAGATCTATCGCGCGGCCGGACCCGCCGCCCAGCTCAATATCGCGTTGAAGGCCGAAGCCGGCTCGCATCTGTCCTGGCTGCCGCAGGAGACCATCCTGTTCGACCGCGCCCGGATTTCGCGACGGATCGACATTGATCTGGCCGAAGGTGCGTCTCTGCTGCTGTGTGAGATCGTGGTGTTCGGCCGCTCAGCCATGGGCGAGACCATGCGCCATGGCGAATTTGTCGACCGCTGGCGGATGCGTCGCGGCGGTAGATTGGTGTTTGCCGAGACCGTCAGGCTCGACGGCAATATCGGTGAAAAGCTGGCGCGGCCTGCGGTCGCGAGTGGCGGTGTCGCCATCGGCACCGCGCTGATCGTGCCCGGCGATGATGCGGTCGTGGAGCGGATACGCGAGGCGCAAGATTCCTTCCGCGGCGAAGTCGGCATCTCCTGTTGGAATGGGTTTGCAATGGCGCGCTTCTGTGCCCAAGATGCGATGAGGCTGCGCGCCGACATGATGACGGTGCTCGGCCGCGCCTCTGCCGTCCCGCTGCCGAGGCTGTGGCTCAACTAGATCATTTGAAAACCATCAGAGTGCTCGCATGAATTTGTCTCCCCGCGAAAAGGACAAGCTCCTGGTCTCGATGGCCGCCATGGTGGCGCGCCGCAGGCTCGAGCGCGGCGTCAAGCTGAACCACCCCGAGGCCATCGCCCTGATCACCGACTTCATCGTCGAAGGCGCGCGCGATGGCCGCACCGTCGCCGACCTGATGCAGGCCGGCGCACAGGTCCTGACCCGCTCGCAGGTGATGGAAGGAATCCCGGAGATGATCCACGACATCCAGGTGGAGGCGACATTCCCGGATGGGACCAAGCTCGTTACCGTGCACGAGCCGATCCGTTGAGGAATGCAGGTCCATCAACGTCGTCATGCCCGGGCTTGACCCGGGCATCCACGTCCTTTGGGCTGAGTGGTGAGACGTGGATGGCCGGGTCAAGCCCGGCCATGACGCAGCAGAGCGATACGAGGTAGCAAGAATGATCCCCGGCGAACTCTTCATCCAGGACGGCGAGATCGAGCTTAATGCCGGCCGCAAGACCGTGACGCTCACGGTCGCCAACACCGGCGACCGCCCGATTCAGGTCGGCTCGCACTACCATTTCTTCGAGACCAATCCGGCGCTCAAGTTCGACCGCAAGAAGGCCCGCGGCATGCGCCTCGACATCGCCGCCGGCACCGCGGTTCGCTTTGAACCGGGCCAGACCCGCGAGGTCCAGCTCGTCGCGCTCGCGGGAAAACGCGTCATCCACGGCTTCCGCGGCGAGGTGAAGGGCAAGCTGTGATCCCCGGTGTCACGATGGCTGCCGTTCTCTTCGCGAGACAGGAACGGACTGTGCGGCGGCGCAGTTGAGGCGAAAAAGGAGTCTTGCCATGCTGCAGCCAATTCGCCTCGTCTCCGAAGCTGCCGAACTTGCCGCTCGCCGCCATAACGGCATGGCCCGCAAGGGCCGCGGCAACGAGCCTTACATCAATCACCTCGCCGAGGTCGCAAACCTGCTCGCGACAGCCACCGATGGCGCAGACGCCGAGCTCGTGGCAGCCGGCTGGCTGCACGACACGGTCGAGGACACCGAGACCACGCGCGAGGAGCTGGCGCAGAAATTCAGCGAGCGCGTCGCCGGGCTCGTAGTGGAGGTGACCGACGACATGTCGCTGCCCAAGCCACAACGCCGGCAAAAGCAGATCGAGGACGCCCCGCATAAATCGCCTGATGCCAAGATGATCAAGATCGCCGACAAGATCAGCAATACCCGCGCGCGCATCGTGCCGAATCCGAGCAGGGAAGAGCGCGACGATCTCGCCGACTATGCCGCTTGGGCCGAAAAGGTTGTGGCCGGATGCCGTGGCGTCAATCCGCTACTCGACGCTAAATTCGATGAGGCCGTCAAAGCCGCTAAAAGCGCGTTTTGAAGGCAAGGGAAATGGGGGGCTAGTATGTCCGTGAAGATCAAACGTTCTGTCTATGCCGACATGTTCGGGCCTACCACCGGCGATCGGGTGCGGCTCGCCGATACCGATCTCATCATCGAGGTCGAGAAGGATTTCACCACCTATGGCGAGGAGGTGAAGTTCGGGGGCGGCAAGGTGATCCGCGACGGCATGGGGCAGTCGCAGGTCACGAACCGGCAAGGAGCCGCCGACACCGTCATCACCAACGCGCTGATCGTCGACCATTGGGGCATCGTGAAAGCTGACGTTGCGATCAAGGAGGGCATGATCTCCGCGATCGGCAAGGCCGGCAATCCGGACATCCAGCCCAATGTCGACATCATCATCGGTCCCGGCACCGACGTGATCGCGGGCGAGGGCAAGATCCTCACCGCGGGGGGATTCGACAGCCACATCCATTTCATCTGCCCGCAGCAGATCGAGCACGCGCTGATGTCCGGCGTCACTTCGATGCTGGGCGGCGGCACTGGCCCCTCGCACGGCACCTTTGCCACGACCTGCACGCCGGGGCCCTGGCACATGGGTCGGATGATCCAGTCGTTCGATGCCTTCCCGGTCAATCTCGGCATTTCCGGCAAAGGCAATGCCTCGCGGCCGGCGGCGCTGGTCGAGATGATCAAGGGTGGCGCCTGCGCGCTGAAGCTGCATGAGGACTGGGGCACGACGCCGGCGGCGATCGACAACTGCCTTTCGGTCGCCGACGATCACGACATCCAGGTGATGATCCACACCGACACGCTGAACGAATCCGGCTTCGTCGAGGATACGGTGAAGGCGTTCAAGGGCCGCACCATCCACGCCTTCCACACCGAGGGCGCGGGCGGCGGCCACGCGCCTGACATCATCAAGATCGCCGGGCTGAAGAACGTGCTGCCGTCCTCGACCAACCCGACGCGTCCCTTCACGCGCAACACCATCGACGAGCATCTGGACATGCTGATGGTGTGCCACCATCTCGACCCCTCGATCGCCGAAGATCTGGCCTTCGCCGAAAGCCGCATCCGCAAGGAGACGATCGCAGCGGAAGACATCCTGCACGATCTCGGCGCGCTCTCGATGATGTCCTCGGACTCCCAGGCCATGGGCCGGCTCGGCGAGGTCATCATCCGCACCTGGCAGACCGCCGACAAGATGAAGAAGCAGCGCGGCTCGCTGCCCGAGGAAAAGGGCAACAACGACAATTTCCGCGTCAAGCGCTACATCGCCAAATACACCATCAACCCCGCGATCGCGCATGGCGTCTCAAAGCTGATCGGCTCGGTGGAGAAGGGCAAGCTCGCCGACCTCGTGCTGTGGTCGCCGGCGTTCTTCGGCGCCAAGCCGGACCTGATCATCAAGGGCGGCTCGATCGTGGCGGCGCCGATGGGCGATCCCAACGCCTCGATCCCGACCCCGCAGCCGGTGCACTACCAGCCGATGTTTGCGGCATACGGAAAATCGCTCACCGCATCTTCGGTGGTTTTCACGTCCAAGGCGGCGGTCGCCGGCGGGCTGGCGCGGAAGCTTGGGATCAGCAAGAAGCTCTATGCGGTCCAGAACACCCGCGGCAAGATCTCCAAGAAGAGCATGATCCACAATGACGCCACGCCCAGGATCGAGGTCGATCCGGAGACCTATGAGGTGCGCGCCGACGGCGAGCTTCTGACCTGCGCGCCCGCCGAGGTGCTGCCGCTGGCGCAGCGCTATTTCATGTTCTAAAACCTCCCCAGGCAGTCACGCCCAGAAACCAAAGCCGGGAGGAAATTCCGTGATTTACGTCGTTGCCACACTGACCATCAAGCCTGAAACGCGCGCCGAATTCATTGCGGCCGCCACCGCCTGCATCAAGGAGACGCGGAAGGAGCCCGGCAATATCGCCTATGACCTGCACGAGAGCGTCACCGATCCGACCAAGATGGTGTTCGTCGAGCAGTGGGAAAATGCCGAGGCGCTGGTGCCGCACCGCACGGCCGATCACATGAAGACCTTTGGCCGCGTCGCGGTGAAGTGCTTCTCGGCGCCGCCGAAGATCGAGGTGATCACGCCCGAGAAAGTGGAAGTCCGCTAAGAGAGAGCAACACCATATGATCCGCGCGACGTCCGTCAAGCCGCAACATCGCTGGAACGAGCAGCCGGCCGATACAGTCGTGCTCGATTTCGACGACCGCCACCGCCGGCGGATGGCGATGACGGGCACGCGCGGATTGGAATTCCTGCTCGATCTCGAGAACGCGATCGCGCTGCGCGGCGGCGACGCGCTGGTGCTGGAGGACGGCCGGCTGGTCGAGGTGGTCGCCGCGCCCGAGCCGCTTCTGGAGATCCGCGGCGCCGACCCGCACCATCTGATCCGCGTCGCCTGGCATCTCGGCAACCGCCATCTGCCGACGCAGATCATGAAGAAGGGCCTGCGCATCCGGCGCGATCACGTCATCGAGGCGATGGTGAAGGGGCTGGGTGCGCGCGTGATCGAGATCGAGGCGCCGTTCGATCCCGAAGGCGGCGCCTATGCCGGCCATGCGCATGAAGGCGATCCGGCCGCGCATCACCACACCGGCAATGACCATGCGCATGATCACGGCCATGGTCATGATGATCATCACCATCACCACAGTGATCACGATCACGATCACCACGGTGATCATCATCACCACGACGAGCATTGCGACCACGACCATCACCACCATCACGACCACTCCCATGCTCATGACCACAAATGAGCCGCCGCGAAGCGAGGCGTGGGGCGGGATGACGGAGGGCGAGGCCGCCTCGCTCTACCGTTTGATGACCTGGCTGTCGCCGTCGTTCCCGGTCGGCGCCTTCTCCTATTCCAGCGGCATCGAATGGGCGGTGGAGGCGGGCGACATCAAGGATGCCGCCTCGCTGCGCGACTGGCTTGCCGCGATGCTCAGCGAGGGCTCCGGCTTCTGCGATGGGGTGTTCCTCGCCCAGACGCATCAGGCGACCATGGCGCGTGACTTTGCAAGGCTGCGCGAGATCGCCGAGCTTGCTGCGGCTTTCGTGCCCTCGCGCGAGCGCCAGCTCGAGACCACGACGCAGGGCCGCGCGTTCATCGATGCCGCGCGCGCCGCCTGGTCTTCGCCTGATCTCGACGAGATCATCGCCGCCTGCGCCGGCGCGATTGTCTATCCCGTCGCGATCGGCCTGGTCAGCGCCACGCATGACATTCCGCTTGCGCCAGTGCTGCACGCGTTCTTCCATGCGGTGGTCTCGAACTGGATCTCCGCCGGCGCCCGCCTGATCCCGCTCGGCCAGACCGATAGCCAGCGCCTGCTCGCCGGTCTCGAACCCGCGGTCAGTGCGACCGCGATCCGCGCGCGCGACGCCTCGCTCGACGATCTCGGCAGCACCACCTTCCGCGCCGATCTCGCAAGCCTGCGCCACGAGACGCAATATACGAGGCTGTTCCGGTCATGATGCGATTTCCGCCTCACACGTCGTCCCGGCGAAGGCCGGGACCCATAACCACCGGTGTTCGTGGTTACGTCGGGCTGAAGCCGCAGCGTCGCCCAACAATCAACTCTGGTGGTTGATGGGGTGGACGGCCCCCTACGGCATCAGTTGTGCCAGAATGAGGTTGTCGAAATCTCAAACGAGGGAGC